>JAHWHB010000005.1 GCA_019323575.1 Candidatus Woesearchaeota archaeon | reverse complement strand
CCAGCATTGCTCCTTTTACGTCTGCTATTCTTGCGTGGTATTCTTTTAGTGTTCTGTCGCCTGCAAGACTGCCGAAGTCTTCTGTGAGCGTTGGCCAGGTTCTTTTGTTTGGGTAGAGCAGTGTGTTGATGTTGACATTTCTTTTTATTAGGCTTCTTAGTGCTCTTGCGATGTACTTGTTTTGTGCATCAGTTTGTCTTGATTGTGCTGCTATAACTGCTTCTATTAGTGTCCCCCTTTCGTATTGCGGGATTTGCAGTACGAAATCAAGTGGTGCTGTGTTCAGGTTGGCTACGTTTGCATTTCTGTAGAATATTAGTCCAGAGTAGACGTTGGTAAAAGGGTTGTTTTCTTGGACGTGTTGTTTTCCGTTCAGGGCTTGTTCTACTTTTTCCTGCAGTCTGTGTTTTGATACTCCGTTTGTTACTTCAATAACAGCGCAGAATGTGTAGCGTTGTATTTTTTTGTTGATTTCTGTCACTATCCCTACCCGTAAATTTGACTGTGTTTCGCCTATATAATGGTTCATTGTCAAGGTTTAGTAATGAATTTCCACGCGCTTGCTGATTTGAATATTCTTTCTGCTGTTTTTGTTTGTGTTTCTGTCAGCACGTACCCTTTTTCGTCGCAGAACGAGCCTGGTTTTAATTCTAGGAGTTCTTTTGACAGGTTTTCGTTTTCCTGCAGTGCTTCTTCTGCTGGTTTTGTTCTTATTTCAAATGGTGCAGAGCTGTTTTTTGAGTAAAGGTATTTGACCTCTTTTCCATCGTATTGGAACACTGGCGAGTTTCCAAGGCATAGTGAGTGGAATGTTTCTTCTCTCCAATCTGTTTTTGTTACTTGTAGTGTTAAATTTTCTGTTGCCAAAAATTGCGTGAGGTATCTTCTATTTGTATTGTATTTGTGGATTTCTTCTGCGAATTTTTCCCTGCAATGGCTTTGTCTGGCTTCAATTTTGCTTATTACTTCTGCAAATCTTTTTGGGTCTGATATTGCTTCTCTTCCTTTGATAATTTCAAGATTTTCAGAAAAAACGCGTTCTGTTTCTGCTTCTTCTTTCTCTGCTATTCTGTGTTTTCTTTCCAGCTCTGCTATTTTTTCTGTTATTCCCATGTTATAGAAAGAGTTTTGCGTGCATTTAAATCTTTCTATAAATTAACTACTGTGGAGTGATTAGTACATGCATTCTATGCAGATGTGTCCGCCTGCGTATTCTGGCTTGGCTGAGACTACTTCTTCCGGCGCTTTTCCTATGTATAGAACTTGTTCTTTTTTGCTTCCGTACCTGTATACTGTGATTCCTTTGCATTTGAGCTTGTGTGCAAGCAGGTATGCTTTTCTTACCTCTTGCGGTGTTGCTGTTGTTGGAAGGTTGATGGTTTTGCTTACGGCATTGTCGCAGTATTTTTGGAATGCTGCCTGCATTTTTACGTGTGTTTCAGGCTTTATTTCCAGTGCTGTTTTAAACAGTCTTTGCACGTCTTTTGGCACTTCTTTTAGTCCTGTTACTTTTCCTGTTTTTGCTATTTTCATCATTAGTGCTTTTGTGTAGAATCCTTTTTTTCTTGCTATTTTTTCAAATGCGGGGTTTACTTCCAGCAGGTGTGTTCCTTCCATTACGTCTCTTACAAAGCTTACTGCGAATATTGGTTCTATTCCTGATGTTGCTCCTGCTATGATTGAGATTGTTCCTGTTGGCGCTATTGTTGTGACTGTTGCGTTTCTTGTTGCTTTTACTGTTTTTGATTTTAGTGTGCTTTGCTCAAAGTTTGGGAAGCTTCCTCTTTCTTCTGCGAGCTTGTTGCTTGCTTTTCTTGCTTCATCGTTTATGAATTTCATTAGTTTTTCAGCGAACTTTATTGCTTTGTCTGACTCGTAGGGTATTCCTAGTTCTATTAGCAGTTCTGCAAAGCCCATCACTCCCAGTCCTATTCTTCTGTTTGCTTTTGTTATCTGTTCTATTTGCGGCAGTGGGTATTTGTTTACGTCTATTACGTTGTCTAGGAAGTGGACTGCTGTGTGTGTTGTTTTTTTGAGTCTGTCCCAGTCCATCTTGCCGTTCTTTAGCATGTTTGTTAGGTTGATGCTTCCCAGGTTGCAGCTTTCGTATGGGTGGAGTGGTTGTTCTCCGCACGGGTTTGTGCTTTCTATTGCTCCTAGGAATGGTGTTGTGTTTTTTCTGTTTATTTCGTCTATGAATACTATTCCTGGGTCTCCTGTTCTCCACGCGTTTGCTATGATTAGGTCAAATACTTCTTTTGCGTTTAGTTTTTTTGTTTTTTGTTTGTTGTGCGGGTTTACTAGTTCGTATTCTTGTTCTTTTTGGACTTTGTTCATGAAGCCGTCGTCTACTGCTACTGAGATGTTGAAGTTTTGGAGCATGTCTTCTCTGCTTTTTGCTGTTATGAATTCTATTATGTCTGGGTGGTCGTATCTTAGTATTCCCATGTTTGCTCCTCTTCTTTTTCCTCCTTGTTTGAGCACTTCTGTTGTCATATCAAATATTCTCATGAAGCTTATCGGGCCTGAGGCTGCTCCTTTTGTGCTTTTTACTATGTCTCCTCTTGGTCTTATGTGTGAGAAGCTGAATCCTGTCCCTCCTCCTGACTGGTGGATTAGTGCTGTGTTTTTTACTGCGTCAAAGATTTCTACCAGTGAGTCTTCTATTGGTAAAACAAAGCACGCGGATAGCTGTCCTAGGGGTGTTGCTGCGTTCATTAGTGTTGGTGTGTTTGGCAGGAAGTCGAGGTTTGATAGTATTTGGTAGAATGCTTCTTCTGTTTTGTGTTTCATTCCTTTTTTGTATTGTGTGTCTGCTTCTGCTATTGCTTTTGCCACCCTTCTGAATAGTCTGGCTGGTGTTTCTGTTATGTTTCCTTTTTCGTCTCTTAATAGGTATCTTGCTGCCAGTACTCTGATTGAGTTTGTTGTTAGTTTTAGTTCGTCTCTTACTCCCAGAAATGTTTTGAATTCTCTTATTTCTTTGTGTTGTTGCCTGTATAGTATGAATGATTTTGCTACGTCTGCTAGTTTGTTCTTGATTAATACTTCTTCTACTATGTCTTGTATGTCTTCTACTGATGGTATGACTTTTGGTGTGAAGTGTTTTTCTATTTCTTTGACTGCCTGGTCTGCCAGTCTTTTTGATGCTTTGCCGTCTTTTCTGTTTACAGAAGTGATTGCTTTGCTGATGGCTATTTCTATCTTCTTTGGCTGGAATTGTTCTATGCTTCCGTCCCGTTTTCTTACTTTTTGTACGCGCCCCATCCCACAACCCTCTTTTTTTTGTTATTGTGGTTTATCGAAGGGATTTATTTAAATGTTTTGACGAAAATAAATTATTTGCAATATATAAAATAATTGTTTATTAATCTCCTTCCAGTAACAAACTTTTCATTATTTTTTTCAAAAAGCATTAAATACAATGACGTTAAGCTTTTTTGTTATGCCTAAAGTTTTGATCGGCGTTGTTACGCATGGTAAGCAGCGTTTTTGTCTTGATGAGTTTCAGGAATCTTTGGATAAGCAGTCTGTGAAGTCTGATGTTTTGTTTGTTGTGAATCATGGCGAGTCTGCTTATGTTAGTTTGTTGCGTTCCAGGAACTTGAATGCTGTTGAGAATCCTGTTTCTGCTTCATCCAAGATTGAGCACATTGTATCTGGCAGGAAATACCTGCGCGAGTATGCTTTGAAAAATGGTTATGATGAGCTTATTTTTGTTGACAGTGATGTCATGCTTCCTGCTGGCGGTGTTGAGTGGCTTCTTGCTACCAATGGTGATGTTGTGAGCGGTGTCTGCCTGGAGGCTTTTATGATTGATGGCAAGACTGTTGTTGCTCCTTTCCTGTTTAAGGACATTGGTGGCGGTCAGTGCAAGCAGTTTACTTATGATGGCATTTATCGTCCGCAGGTTGTCGCTATTGGTGCTGCTGGTTTTGGTTGTGTTCGCATTAAGAGAAAGGTTTTGGAGGCTGTTGATATCCGCGCCAACACTTCTGGCAGGGAGGATATTTCTTTTTTTGTTGATGCGCGTGAGAAGGGTTTCAAGTGTTTTGCTAATACTTTGGTGAAGTGCGTGCATCGTGTTTATCCTAAGGAGGATGCCCGTTCTGGTTTCTTTGAGTGGAAGAGGCGTATTGAGGATTTTAATTTTGATGTTAAGCTGTGATTGCTCTGAGCACAATCCATATTTGTATTATTGCTAGCAAGAATTTTGTCAGGCTTACCAGCAGTCTCCCGAAGAATGCTCCTTTTGCTGCTTTCCATGCTTTGTGGACGTTTGTTGTGTGGTATAATTCCATCAGGAATGCTCCTGTGATTGCTCCTGCCAGTATTCCGATTATTGTTCCTATGATTGGTATTATGCTTAAGAGCATTCCTCCGATTACGGCTCCTATTACTGTTCCGATTAATGAATGTCTTGATACTCCTGCTGTTTTTGCGCCTATGATTGTTACTATCCATTCGAGCGCTTCTCCTGCTATTGCGAGCCCTGCTAAGATTAAGAGTGTGTTGATGCTTATTGTTGTTGACCATGTTATCAGGTCATATAGCACTGCTCCCAGTAATATCAGGAAAGTGCCTCCTATTCCTACTATGGTCAGTCCTGTTCCTGCGAGTGCTAATATGAAGAAGATTATGAATGCTGTCCATTCGAGTATCATGTGTTTAATGATTTCTTGTTTATTTAAGAACTTATCTGGCTTGCGTGTTCTTCTTTTTGTATTCTGATTATGTTGTCTGCGAAGCTTTCTATTTTTTGTTCGTGTGAGACTATTATTATTTGATTTAATTGCAATTGTTCTAGCACGTCTCTCATTTTGTCCAGCTGCTCTGTTGAGAATCCGTCTGTTGGCTCGTCTAGTATCAGCAAGTCTTTTGTCTTAATATTACTAATCAATGAATTAATCGTTTTATTCAATGCCAGTCTGTACGCTAGTGCGCAGGCTGTTCTTTCTCCTCCGCTTAGGTTTTCTACTTCTGTGTCATAGCCGTTTTGTTGTATTATTGGTGTGAATGTTTCGTCCAGTCTTGCTGTTAGTGTGTCTTCTATCAGCATTGAGAACCATTGCTGGAATAAAGCGTCGAATTCGTGGTGTATTTTTGTCATTACGTGTTTTTCCATGACGTCCATTAATGGCACGAAGTAGTCTGTGAGCCATTGGTGCAGTTTTTGTGTTTTTTCCAGCTGTTGTTTGATTTTTTGTTTTCGTTCTATTTCTTTTTCCAGCAGTTCTGTTGTTTTTGTGTGGTTTTGTTCTTTTTGTTGTAGCGCTGAGTGTTCTATGCTTAGCTGTCTTTCCTGTGACATTAGTTGTTCTGCTTGTTTTCTTGTCTGTTCGTATACAGAGTTTATTTCCTGGTGCGGCTTTAGTTCTTGTTCGAGTTGTTGTATTTTTGTTGTTATTGTCTGGACTTCTTTTGTCAAGGTTTTGTTTTGTTGTTCCAGCATTCCTTTTCTTCTTGCGAGTTCTTCTGCTCTTAATATTTTCATTTGTGCTATTGCCTGTTCTTTTTCTTGTTGTCTTTGTTTTTCTATTTCTTGTTTTATTTGTTGTATCTCTTGCTCTGTTTGTTGTGCTGTTTTGTTGTGTTTTGTGAGTTCTTGTTCTATTTCTGCGATTTTCAGTTTTTCCGTGTTCAGTATTTTGTGTTTGTGGTCTTGTGTTACCTGCTGCAGGCACGTCGGGCATTGTGCTAGTATGCTTATTTTGTTTGATGTTTCTGCTGATTGTTTTTTCAATGTTGTTAGTTCTGTTATTTTCATTACTGCTTTTTTGTTGTGCTGTTCTTTTTCTAGAAGCAGTTGTGTGTAATCCTCTTTTTTTGTGATTTCTGTTTTTTCTGGCAGTTCTTTTTGTGCCTCCTGCAGTTGTTTTATTGCTGTTTGCAGTTCTGTTGTTGTTTGTTTGTGTTGTTGTTCTTTTGTTAGCAGTATGCTTTTTGCTGTGTGCAGCTCTCTTGTCATTATTTCTGTTTGTTGTTTTTGTTTTTCTATTGTTTCGAGCTGTTTTTTTGTTTCCTGCAGTGTTTTTCTTGTTGTGTTTAGTTTTGGTTCGAGCTCTGTTATTTTTTGTTTTGTTTCTTGTTGTTCTTTTTTTGTCTCTTCCAGCTGTTTTTTCTTTTCTTCGTAATCAGATAGTGCTGCATTGAACGCTCTTTGTTTTTCTCTGAGTGTTTTTGTGTATGTTCCTGCGTTTGTTGTTATTTTTTCGTATTTGTCTATTCCGAATACTTTTCTTAGTATTGCCACTCTTTGTTCTTTTTCTTCCAGCAATATTTTTTTCATGTCCTCTTGGGGTGTGTATACTGTGTACCTGTAAACCAGGTTTTTTCCTTTTGTCAATAGTTCCGGTGGATACCCCAGCAAATCTAGTATGTGGCTTTTGAGTTCTGTTGGTGTTGCTTCTTTCTTTACTCCATTTATCAAAAGGTATCCTGTGTCTTGTTCTGCTGATTTTTTTGTTCTTTTTAGTGTTCTTTTGATTACGTAGATGATGTCGTTTAGTTTGAACATTAGTTCTGTGCTTCCTTCATTGCTTCCGTTTCTCAATAATGCATTTCCTGAGAGTTCTCCTCGCATCAGTCCGAACAATGCGAACTCTATTGCTAGTAGCACTGTGCTTTTTCCTGCGCCTATGTCTCCTGAGAGTATTACTGTGCCTGTCGGGAATTCTATTTTTGCCTCTTTGTAGCTTCTGATGTTTTTTACTGTTAGAGATATGAGCTGCATCTGGAAAATTGCATTTTTTATGAATTATAAGTTTTTATGTTCTGTAAAAGCAGGGTGCGCCGGCGCCGGGATTGTCAACCTTTCGGCGCCAACACCGAAAAGTATTTGAACCCGGAAGTCTTTTCAGACCACAGCGTTTCAGACTGTTGGCAAACCTTACTAGCCGTCGCCGGCACATTAAATATTATGCAGAACTTCTTAAATAAGTCATCGTGAAGAAAACTGGAATTCTTTCTGCTAAATTCATATTTTTTTCCTTTTTTTGCATGTAGAATTGAAACTCTTCCAGCTTGGTTGTAGGGATTGGGTGTTTCAAATTTCTCGCAAGTTTTAAAAAACTATCTCTCTTATATCTGGTTATGCCTGATAAAGTTGAATCGTTGAAGGGACAGCAGTGTCCGATGTGCGGGAAGAAGGAATTGACTTTGACTGAGGGTCAGTCTGAGGTTCCTTTCTTTGGAAAGATTTTCTTGTTTAGCATGCACTGTAATGCCTGTCATTATCATAAGGCTGATGTTGAGGCTGCTGACAGGAAGGAGGCTGCTCGTTTTACTTTTGAGGTTAATGGTAAGGATGATCTTAAGGTTCGTGTTGTTCGTTCCAGCGAAGGCATAGTGAAGATTCCTCATGTTGGTATGATGGAGCCCGGTCCTAATGCCGAAGGTTTCATAACTAATATTGAGGGTGTTATTGAGAAGTTTAAGAAGCAGATTGAGCATTTGAGGGATTCTGCTGAAGAGGATGAAGATAAAAAGAAGGCGAAGAACATGTTGAAGAAGCTTCAGAAGGTTCTATGGGGCGATGAGAAGTTGAAAATCATTATTGAGGATCCTTCTGGCAATTCTGCTATTGTTTCTGATAAGGCAAAGAGGGAGAAGCTATGAAAAAACTGAAACCAGAAATGAAGCTTGCTGACAAGATTTTGGATTTGAAAACTCTTGACACAAATATTATTTTGGATCATCTTGACGAGCAAATAAAGCTTCGTGAGATGCCCATTCAAAAGCGTTTGAAGCGTTCCTGAGTCTGTCTGCGTATTCCTGCAGTTTTTTGTCGTGTGTCTGTCTTATTTCCATGTACGCGTCTATGAATCCGGCAATGTCTTTTTCTCTTATTGCTCTTTCGTATTTTAGTTTTAGTTTGTTTTGATAGCTTTCTATTCTTCTGTTCAGGTAGTCTAGGGTTTCGCTGTTTGTTGAATTCTCTGTCAGGTATTCTGCTGTTGCGTGGAAAGCGCTTGTTCTGGTTTGTCTTCTTGTTTTTAGTGATTTATGGATTAATTGTTTTTCTTGATTTATTGTTTTTTGCTTGCGGTGTATCTGGAGTACTCTTAGGCAGTCTTCAAGTGTTTCGAATATTTCGTGAAGTTCTGCATTCCATACAAGGTTTGCTATTCGGGTTTTTCCCTCTTCTATTGTTCCTCCTTCGAGATACCAGTTTCGTGCTTCTCTTATTGCATACATTATTTCCAGTTCGTTTTGTGTTTTATAATCAAAAGAGCACTGTTCTTGTTGTTCTTCGTATAGTGATATTGTATATTCAATTGAAGATAATTGGTCGCCGTACGGCCATGCGCCGTTTATCACGCATGTTAGAAATTCAACTCGTGCAAAGTCTTCATATTTTTTTTTGTTTGGAAAAACTTTTTCGTACGCTCTGTCTATGAATTCTATTTCCATTTTTCTTCACTTTTTTTTGATATCTTATTTATATCTTTTATCATATATTTCCATCACTAATAAGTGACTACAAAACGAAAGCTTTAAATATCAATAATTCAATCTATATGTCGTAGTAAATGGGGTGTTTGATGAAGCAGCCAAGCGTTGGAAAGATGAAGGATATGCAGTCTCAGATTGCAAAACAGGTGAGGGTAGAGGATGCTATAAAGCCTGATGAGATTCGTTATATTGCTGGTTTTGATGTTGCTTACAAGGGTGACAAGTGTGTTTGTGCTGCTGTTGTTTTTGATTACAAGACATTGGAGATTGTTGAGAAAAAGGTTATTGTTGCAAAGACTCCTATGAATTATATTCCTGGTTTGCTTGCTTTTAGGGAAGGTCCTCCTATTTGCCAGGCTTATTATGATTTGGAGTACGAGCCTGATGTTATTTTGGTTGATGGTCACGGCATTGCTCATCCTGACCGCGCCGGCTTGGCTGTTTTTATTGGTGTTGAGCTTGGCAAGCCTGCTGTTGGTGTTGCGAAAGGTTTGCTTGTTGGTGAAGTTGAGGATGATAATATTTTGTTGGATGGTGAGGTTGTCGGTAAATTAGTAAAGACTAAAGAATACGCCAAGCCTTTGTTTGTCTCTCCTGGAAATTTTATTTCTGTTGAGACTGCTGCTGAGATTGTGAAGCATTGTGTTGTCCCTCCTCATAAGCTTCCTGAGCCTTTGCATGCTGCTCACAGGTTTGCTGATAAGAATGTGAAAGAAAAAGAATAATTTATTCCTGTTGTTCTTCTGCGTGTACTGATCTCATTTGCTTGCTTCTGTAGATGCTTGCGAATGATGGTGTTACGACAAGGAAGTCGTCTCCAAATCCCGCGATTTCTCCTTCTATTGCGTCTGTTGTTTTCTTTAGCTTGTTTATTGCTCTTTTTAGTTCTACCAGGTCTTTGTCTTTTAGTGGTCTTATGTTGACGAGTGCGATTGTGTAGCCTTCTCTTAGCGAGTCTAGTACTGGTTTTACGTCGTCAAAGTCTTCAAGCATGAATGGTCTGACTAGCACTTTTGATTTTGATATCTCTCCGTCGTTCTCAAGTTCTACGTAGCCTGCTTCCTGTTCCAGTTCTTCGTATTTTGGCCCTGTTATTTTCTCTTTTAATTTTGAAAAAAAGTCCATATCACAACACCTCATCAACTCATTTTTGTTTTTACTCTGGAATAACTAAGAGCCCTTGTCATATTTAAACCTTTTGCAAGATAGAGCATTTTTTTGCTTTTATAATTCAGATACTGTAAACTATCTTTTAGAACCGATAGCTTTTTAAATAACCTACTTTTAACTACTTGAAAGTAGAACTTAAATTCATTGTTTGGGGGGATGATTATGAAAAAGACATTAGCTGGTTTGGTTTTGGCTGCGGCCGCGGCAATATTTCCTAGTGGTTGCAGTAAAGAGACTGAGATTCAGACCCAATTTCAGGATAGATATTTGAATCCTATTGCTCAGATGAAGTATGTAAAGGATGACGGCTCTCTGGCTGCTTTTTATGTGAACAATGGTACTGATATTGAGACTTTTGTTTTCAACTCAGCTTCTAATGCTTTCTCAAATGTTTCAAACGATCCTGACTTTACTGATTACCCTGCTGGTTTTTTGGGTAATGATGTTGTTGCAATTTCATATTCTCCTGACGGCAGTGTTCAGAAACTTAAGATTTTCACAAGCAACGGTGTTTTTGTTTCTGATGAATGCGAAGAGTTTAATGATGTAGTTATTAACTCCTCTAATTTTATGTTTGAAGTCGAAAACAACAATGATCAGGATGTTATGACTTTTAATCCAGCAACCGGTCTTTTTGAAAAGGTTGTTCCTCATTCAAATGAGAGTTACATTCAGGCGGTTTCAAAAGATGGCAGTGTTGCATTGATAAAGGGATATGACAGCTATTCTGGCTATACTGTTTATATGAGAAAGGATGGGGTTTTGACTCCTTTGATTAACCTTTCAGGTCATTATGGTGAAGCAATTTCTGATGATAACAAGAAAGCGTACATTCGTTTCTCCTCCGGTGGAGAGGGGATAAAAGTTGTTGATGTTGATACTCAAAACATTCAGACTTTTAACGCGCCTTCTACTTTTGACTGGACTAATGTTTCAAAAGTTTCGCCTGATGGTCTTTCAGCGATTGTTAATGCTGAAGAAAATGGTTTCAGCAATGACAGATACTATCGTCTTGATACTGCTACAGGAACCTGGACTTACATCTGTGATGAGAATAATTTCTTTGTTGCTGATATCTCTGGCGATGGAGTGCTTACTGTTTTCCAGGGCGGGTTTTATGGCAGTGATGTGCGTTTGTTTAATGCTTCAACGCCTGAGTTCTACATGCCGGTTTCAACAACTTTGTATAGCAACCAAAGCTTTTTAGGTTTTACTTCCAACAACAAGGCATTAATAACTGGTAATGACACCAGCACCTGGAATCTGGAGTGCATATTGCACGATCCGGCAACCAAGACCAACACTTTGCTTGGTGATTCTGTCAATTACGAGATTGATTATGTTGCTGAGCTTTCTCCTAACAAGGAGTATGTTGCATTAAATTCCAGGGAGATTGCAACTGGTTATGATGCTGTCCAACTGGTAGACTTGATTGGCACTCAGAATCATCTAATCAAGCAGACTGGTTTTGATGTCCGCTATACTGGAATGTCTCCTGACAACTCTCGCGTGTACGTGCAATCTATAGGAATGGGCGCCAGCAACCTGTTGTCTTATGACCTTCAGACCCAGACATTTACACAGATTACAAACCATGCTGACAGGCGTGTTGACTGGTTCACTATTCTTGGCCAGTCTAATGACGGCGGTATTTTGTACTTTGAAGAGTATCATGAAAATGGTACTAAGGAGATTTTGGAGTACGAGTCTGCCTCTGGCTTGGTTACAAAGATTTCAAACTGATAGAAACCTTTTTAAATCGTTTGTAATCTCTCGAGAGTATGTCAAGTCGCAAAGGCGGGTTTAGGGCTGGAACGAGAAAACTGTTTAGCAAGAGTCCTCGTACTAAAGGAAAGATCTCTCTTACTAAGTATTTCATGCCTTACAAGACTGGTGATAAGGCTGTTCTTTGTGCTGAGCCTGCTGTTCAGAAGAATTTGTATCATCAGCGCTTTCACGGAAAGACTGGTGTTGTTATTGGAAAGCGCGGCAATTGTTATGAGATTAAGCTTAGGGATGGTGGAAAAGAAAAAATGGTTATTGTTCATCCTGTTCATTTGAGGAAGGTGTGATTATGGCGCAGAAGATTATTTCCCAGAACCCGATTAATTCAGCTGAGCTTTATGCTGATATGAAGCGTATTAAGGAGCGTGACAAGGAGCTTGGCTTCCGCGCTCAGAAGACTGTTGATTACTTGGAGAGCTTGAACGTTCTTGATGTTAAGAAGGCTAAGGATATGATGGATAAGTTGTTGAAGCTTGAAGTTCCCCGCTTGCGTGATGCTCATTATCATAAGATTATTGATGTCATGCCGACTTCTCATAAGGATGTGAAGATTGCTCTTCAGCAGTATAATGTGACTATTTCGCAGGAGAACTGCAAGAAGATTGCTGATGTTGTTGCTGAATACGTATAATTTTTTACCTAAATTCTTTTAAACTTGTTTCCAAAACTGTTTTTTCATGTGGGTAGACTTTCACTGGCATAGTCGTGATGAGGAAGAAGCCGATAAGGAGTCTGTTCTTCGTTCTCTTATGGTTGCAGAGGCTGCTGGCTTGTGTGCTATTGCTGCAATGCCTAATACCAAGAAACCGCTGATAACTCTTGAGCGTTGTGTTGAGTATCTTTCTCTTGCTGATTCATATAAGGGTCCTGTGAAGTTTTATGTTCATATTGGTTTGACTTCTGATCTTGAGCAGGTGAAGCGTGCTGTTGAAATTGTGTCTGAACCTGTGCAGAGAAAGATTTTTGGTCTCAGACAAATTATTGGCCTAAAGGCTTATTGGGGTCGTTCTACTAATGATTTGAGTATTATTGAGGAGGAGGCGCAGTATTGTGTTCTTGACACTCTTGCTAAAGAGGGCTTTGATGGTGTGCTTGTCGGTCATTTTGAGGACGAAGAGGAGTGTGCTAATGAGTTGTATGATCCTAAAAATCCCCGGTCTTGGAATGAGTTGTGCAGGCCTGAGGTTGCTGAGCAGAGTTCTTTCAGGAAGATTTTTAGGATGGCTGAGGATGTTAAGTTTCCTGGCAGGCTTCATGTTGCTCACGTTAGCACTTTGGAGGTTGCTGATGCTGTCTGGAATTATGATGGTCCTGTTAAGTTGAGTTGTGATGTCTCTTTGCATCATGTTGTTTTCAATGATTACATGCTTGTCAATCCCGATGGTGCCCAGTTCAAGTGCAATCCTCCTTTGCGCTCTGAAGATACTAGGCTTGGTTTGTTTGAGCGTTTGATGAAAGGCAGAATCCCTATTCTTATTAGTGATCACGCTCCTCATACTGCTGCTTCCAAGCTTAGTCCTGAGCCTCCTTCTGGTATTGCTTCGGGTACTGCTTGGCCTTATGTTATTCAGTTTTTGAGGCATAATGGTGTTTCTGAGGGTATTATTCGTGAGGTTGCTTTTGAGAATGCAGTGAAGTTGTACGGTCTTAAGTTGGAGCCTCATGGCAGGCGGGTTGACTGGAAGCGTCTTGAAGAACTTCAGAAAGAGTATTCTTTTGATGCTTTTAAAGGCGTGAAGTAATCAAAACCTATATATACTTCCTTTGATTTATTTTCTTAACAATATGTTAGATGACATTGCAAACGGATATGGAAGAGAGAAATCAAGGTCAGTCACCCGAGCAGCGTGTTCGGGAGGAATCAGCGATTGTGTTAGACTTCCTGCCGCACGGCTACCCGTTTGATAATCGTCCTTCTCATAAGAAATCTCCTATTGTTCAGGCTATTGGTAAGCAGCATTTCTCTATATTGGAGCTTGTTCCTAAGAAGGATGTGTTTTTGCAGCCTTTGCAGGAGGTTTATATTGGAGAGGGTAAGAGGGACCAGATTCATCATATTGTTGGTAAGTTGACTCTTGAGAAGCTTACTGCTACTGCCAAGAATGAGCTTGATTTTGTGATTAAAGACCTGATAAAGCAGAATGAGAAGCGTTTTGTGAACTTTTTCAACAAATCCCAGCCTTTAACAACCCGTATGCACCAATTGGAGCTCATTCCGGGCTTGGGTAAGAAGCATATGTGGGAGATTTTGGAGAAGCGCCAGGAAAAGCCTTTTGAGAGCTTCAAGGATATTAAAGCACGTGTTAAATTGATGCCTGACCCTGAAAAAGCTATCTTGAAGCGTATTATTGAGGAGTTGTCTGGTACTGAGAAGCATCACATATTTGTGGACCTTTAGTGTTTGTTCTATTTATAAAACCAAAACTTTATATACGGTATTGCGCTTTTAGGCCTATAAACCATATATGGGGTGATTTTCATGACAGAAGGACGATGTATGAAATGCAAGAAGCAAGTGCCGATTAAGGACGCTAAAGAGACCATTATGAAGAATGGTATGAAGGCTATGAAGGGTGTTTGTGGAACCTGCGGCACTAAGGTCTTCAGAATTCTAGGAAAAGCTAAGAAATAATTTTTTTTATTCTTTTTTCATAATGTTTATATACTTAGTCGTCTTTGTATTTATTAGGGGGTGATAGTGCCATGTACGCACCGCAAAAGAGGGTTAGAATGGTTGATACTATTAGGAGCAACATACTTAGTCATACTAGTATTAAGGACAAGGAGCTTGCTAAGAAGATTGCTCGCGATTGGATTAGGAAAGCCGGAGGGTAATATGTCCGAGGATTTTGAGGACGAGGACTGGGAAGACGAGTACGACGGATAATTCTTGAAGTGATATAGCCGAAGCTTTTATATAGTCTTTAGGCTATTTTATTTTAAAAAAGGTGAGTGCTTATGCGTCATGTCCCTGTGAGTATTTTTGGTGTTGTTGCTATCATTGGTATTGCTGTTTTGTTGTTTTCTGTTGCTTATACTCCTGTGTTTTCTCCTTTTGCTGTGACAATTATACCTAGTTACGGCCGTGCTGTTGAGCCTGGTGATGATACTGTTATTGTTCGTTTGGAGGTTGGTGAGTATCTTGCTAATGAGCTTGTTGCTGTTGGTGAGGGCCAGCTTGCTAGTCTGAGGGGCGGCAATGTCAGGGGCAAGGATTTCAGTTCTAGTTTTGATCAGAGCATTCGTTTTCAGGAGGCGGGCTTGTTTAATGGCTGTCATGTTGAGTTTGGCCGTGATGAGGCTAACAAAGTGACTGATTTCCTGCAGTGTGATGATGCTCCTTTCAAGTATACTGTTGATTTTTCTCCTGGTTTGAGCAGTCCTGTTGAGGGCGGCGAGCTTCCTGACTTGGAGGATGAGGATATTGTTTTGCTTGGTGATTCTTTTACTATTGTTGATACTTCTGTTAATACCGGCACTAAGGATGTTTCTTTGAAGATGTTTGGCGGTTTTGGCACTGTTGAGTTGCGTGATACTAATTATGGTGACGACTTGTATACTGATGGCGGCGCTAAGGTTAATGGAGGGACTGTTGGTGCTCGTGTTAAGATTAAGGCTTCCCAGTCCGGCAATTCTTTGAACATTTACAGTATTCAGTATGTTTTGAATGCGAATGCTGCTGGCGGCGGCCTGCTTCAGGTTCGTCCTTTGACTTGTTTGAGGCAGTTTTTGCAGTACCCGCTTGGCATGTTGTCTCCTAATTATGATATTTGCTACAAGGGTTTGACTGGCGCTGCTGCTGTGAGTGTTCCTTCTGCTGGTATTCCTGGCAATCAGGTGCTTGTCAAGCCTGCGGGTAATGATGAGTATGTTATGATGGCTCAGAATTTGATTGGCCAGTTGTATAATATTCCTCTTGCCCAGCTTCCAGGCCAGTATGGCAATAAGGGCAGGAATTTTGTTTTTGTTGAAGCGCCTAACCCTGGCGCGCCTAATATTAATCTTGGTGATTATTTCTTGGTTACGAGCAGGAATGATATCCAGGGTGTTTCTAATGTTTTGAGGTATAACAGTATTGAGGGCAATACTGTTTACTTCCAGGACTTGGCTACTGGTTCTCGTTCTGCTGTTTATGATCCTGGCACTGGTCAGGGTCAGTTGATGATTGGCGAGGGCACTTATACGTTTTTTGTTGGTGCCGGCAACTCTCTGGCTATGGACCAGAATAATGACGGTAATATTAACGGCGGCGAGGCTAATTTTGTTTTTCCTGGCGGTTCTCGTGTTGATTTTGGTCCTGGTTTTACTGTTACTATAATTACGCCTTCCAGGTTGTTTGATGAGCCTGCGGGTGATGAGAAGACTAAGTTCACGATTACTTTTGGGGCTGATATTGATTTGGTTGTTCCTTCCCCTCAGGCAACTGTGCCTGGTTACAGCTTTACTATGGTTGGTGAGGGCGGCGGTGTTAAGAAGGGCATGACTAAGTTTGGTATTTTATTCACAACTGAAGAGGATCATAGCACTAGGTTGTCTTTGAACGTGCCGGGTACTTATGTTCGTGCTTCTCGGGCGACTGGCGGTGGTGCTGGTGCTGATGTTTACATTACGCTTGAGCGTGCTAAGTGGATGAAGCCCACTAACATTCCTGCTCCTGTTGCGAAGTGCGGCGATGCTGTTATCACAAAGCCTGAGTATTGTGACCCTCCTGGCAGTATGTGTGTTGACCAGTTCAAGCGTCCTGGCACTTGTGCTGCTGATTGCATGTCTTGCACTTTTAAGAAGCCTGCTGAGTGCGGCAACAAGTTGTTGGAGAATGGTGAGGAGTGCGAGACTGCTGCTGATTGTGCTGAGGGTTTTGACTGCAGGGACTGCAAGTGTGTTGCTCTTCCTCCTCCTGTTTGCGGCAATAATTTGCTTGAGAAAAATGAGCAGTGCGAGGCTGATGCTGACTGTCCTGTTGATTATGTCTGCAAGAACTGCTCTTGTTATCCTGCGCCTGTTGTTGAGGTGCCGGCTCCTGTTCCGCCTAATGCTGTTGCAAGGTTTTTCTCATGGCTTTCTGATTTCTTTGCCAAACTTTTTTAAAGCCTTTATTTTTTTTGTGATTTATGAAGAAGATTTATGAGGGCAAATACATTACATTGACTTCAGAGCTTATTGGCAGTAATGTTTACGAGCGCGCTTTGCTTATGCCTTCTGTTCAGGTTATTCCTGTTGTTGACGGCAGGATTTTGATGATTAAGGAGCACAGGAAGGAGGAGGGTTGTTCTCGTTGGAAGTTTGTTTCTGGTTTTCTTGATAAGGGTTTGTCTGCTGAGCAGACTGCTCAGGAGGAGTTGATGGAGGAGGCTGGTTTTTCTGCTGGCAGGCTTGAGGTTTTTCACAATCACGACCCTAAGCATACTTTCATTATTCCTATTACTTATTTTCTCGCGTATGACTTGAAGGAAGACAGGAAGCCTAATCCTGATGGTGATATTGTTGAGGAAGTGAAGTATTTTTCTATTGATGAGCTTTACCAGCGTCTTCTTGATGGAGAGTTTGATTTTCTGCACGAGGCATCTGTTATTCTGAAGTTGTATCGTGATAGGAAGAAGTTTAATCTTTAATTATCCCGTATCCTATTAGTCTCCATCTTTGTCCCAGGTTTCTGCCCATTGCCACTCTTGCTCCTGTTTCAGCGCAGATTGGTTTTCTTAGTGTGCATTTTATCTGGTTTTTTCCGAGTTCTTTTACCACTCCTACTGTTGCTGCTGCGTTGACGTTTAACATCAGCAACTCGCCGAGTTTTACCGGCTCTACTACGAGTTTGTCTTTCGCGCCCACCACTCTTTCAAGTAAATGTGTTTCAAGTTTGAATTCGTTCCAGACTTTTGGTGCTGTTCCTTCCAGGACTACCAGGCTTCCTACTAGTTTGTCGCTTTTGACCACGCTTGGGTCTAGTTCTGTCATTATTGCTATGCTTCCGCCTGGGATTGCCTCTTTTGTTTTTTCTCCGCCCGCCATTATTGATGTTATTGTTGTTTTCAGGGGCTTCCATACTTTCTGGTTTTTTTCTTGTACTTCGTATCCTGGGAGTATTTCTATGTCTGCTCCTTGTATTAGCTTGCCTTGTTTTAGTGAGCCTCCCAGTATTCCTCCTGTCATCTTGTCTGGTTTTGTTCCTGGTTTGTTTATGTCAAAGCTTCTTGCTACGAACATAATCGGGTCTGCTTTCAGGTCTCTTTCCGGTGTCTGGAATTTTTCTTGTATTGTTTCTATCAGAATGTCGAGGTTTATTGAGTGTATTGCGCTCATTGGTATAATTGGAGCGTCTTCAAATTTTGTTCCTTTCAAAAACTCTTTTATTTCTTGGTAGTTCTTTTTTGCCTGTTCTTCTTTTACCAAATCGATTTTGTTTTGTATTACTACCAGGTTTTCTACTCCCACTATTTCCAGAGCCTGCAGGTGTTCTCTTGTTTGCGGCTGCGGGCAGGTTTCTGTTGCTGATACCATGAGCAGTGCTCCGTCTATTATGTTTGCTCCGCACAGCATTGTTGCCATTAGGCTTTCGTGTCCTGGCGCGTCCACAAGCGAGACTTTTCTGAGCAGTTGTGTTTCTGTTCCGCATTTTGTGCATTTTTCTCTTGCGCCGTACGCGTCTGTTCCTGTGCATTTTGTGCATTTGTAGAATGCAACGTCTGCATACCCTAGCCTGATTGTGATTCCTCTTTTGATTTCTTCAGAATGTGTGTCTGTCCATTTGCCTGATAGTGCCTGCACCAGTGTTGTTTTTCCGTGGTCCACGTGTCCTACCAGTCCTATGTTTATTTCCGGCTGCAGGCTTTTTGGTTCTGTTGTTTCTTCTTTCTTTGTCTTCTTTCGAGGCATATCTCGTCGGAACTAGAAATAGTTTATAAAGCTTTTCACTCGATTTTCGCTGACAATCATGTTTTTCAAAGCGAAAATTGAGTTAGAAAATTCGCGATCGAATTTTCTTCACCTTTGTATCAGTCTTGAAATCCATTCGATTGCCATGTTTAGTTTTTTCTTGTTTATTGCTTCGCAGTTTAGTCTTACGAGGTTTTCTGTGTTGCTTAGTCTTAAATTGAACCAGTAGTCTCCTGCGTCTACTGATATTCCGTCAAGTCTGCTTGTTATTTGTTTTTTGTATATCTCTTCCATTTTTTGCATTACTGCGTTTTTGTTTTGTACTCTGAAGTTTATCTCTTCTGATGTTGCGTATTTCTCGAATGGTTTGATTAGTTCGCTCATTTTTTTGTCTGTTTGTGATAGGAATGACATCATTGTCAGTGCTGCTATGTCTCCTGAGTCTGCGTACTTGAATTTTTTGAAGAAGAAGTGGCCTGAGATTTCTCCTCCTGTTGTTGCTTTGTGTTTTTTCATTACTATTGGTATTTCTGTGTGTCCTACTTTGCTCATCCATGGTTTGAATCCCATTTCTTTTAGTTTTTCTGGGACTATTTTGCTTGTGTTTACTGTGTATACTGCGCTTTCTCCTTTTTTTAGCATGTGCTGCGCGAATAGTAATAGTGCGAATTCTGAGCGCACTCTTCTTCCTTTTTCGTCTATGAAGAAGGCTCTGTCGCAGTCTGCGTCGTATGCTATGCCTAAGTCATAGTTTCCTGCGACTACTTCTCGTTGGAGTTCTTCTGTGTTTTCCGGTATTAATGGGTTTGGCACGTGGTTTGGGAATGTTCCGTCCATTTTTCCGTAAAGTAATTTGTATTTTATCGGCAGTCCTTTGAGGAGTTCTGGGACTACGTGTGCTGCCATTCCGTTTCCGCAGTCTATTAGTACTTTGATTGGCTTGTATTTTCCGTTGACTATTTTTCTTGCTTCTTTGACGTAGTCTTTGAGATAGTTTTTTTCTGTAAGTTTTCCTTTCTTTTTTGGTTCCGGGAAGTGGCACGAGTTTGCCAGTTTTTCTATTTCTTTTAGTCCGTTGTGCTGTCCTATTGATTCTACTCCTTTTCTTGTTATTTTTAGTCCGTTTTGGTCTTTTGGGAGGTGTGATGCTGTTATCATTAGCGAGTCCATTTTTTGTGCGAGGTAGTAGCTCATTGGAGTGCTGCAGTACCCTGTATCTATTACGTCGCAGCCTTGGTCTGTTATTCCGTAGACTAGTGATTTTTTTAGTGCTAGCGAGCTTGTCCTGCAGTCCCTGCCTACGATTATGTTTTTTGCTTTGAAGAATAATACTGTTGCTCTTCCTGCTTTGTATATTAGTTCTTCATTTACCTCTTCCGGGTATTTTCCTCTTATGTCGTACCCTTTGTACGCGCCCATTAGTTTTCACGCTCGTCGAAGAAGTAGCATTCTGAGTTCATTATTCCGCCGACTTTCGCGCCTTCAGGTGCTTTTTTGTGTGGTCCTATTAGGATTTGTTTTTTTCCTTTGTATGTTATCAGCAGCATTCCCTGGCTTTCTTTTCCGCCTACTAGTTCTGGTTTGATGTTGCAGAGCACTACTACTTGTTTGTTTAGTAGTTCTGTGATTTTGTAGCTGTTTGCTATTGATGCTACTACTTGTATGTCTTCGTCTGCTGCTGCGCAGTCTACTAGAATTACGTACGCTTGTGGTATTTTTGGGTGTCTTGTTACTTTTTTGATTGTTCCTGCTCTTAACTGCAGTTTTTCAAAGTCTTTGTGAGAGATTTTCTTGTAAGCTCCCACGTCTGTTTTGATTCTTGCCATGAATATCACCCTTTTCAGTATTTTACTTGTTTCTGAATATAAAAAAGTTGTGCTATTTCACAAGTTTTTTAAACCCCTTGTTTAGCTTATTCGTCTATGGTTGTATGTTTGATTGCGCTGCCTGTATTGGTTGTTCTGGGAATTTTTAGCGTGAGCTATCGCCGTCTTGCGTGGGAGGCTTTTGATTGTGTTTTCCGGAATATTACTTTTCGTCCTTGCAGGAGCGGTTTTGACCAGAAGGTTAAGGCGGTGATTGTTGGCAGGCTTATCCGCCGCACTCCTAGGTTTGCTGGTTTTGTTTTCAAGAATTTCGTTGTTATTTCGTGGATTTTTGTTGTGTTGACCTTGCTTAGTGTTGCGGGCAGTGGTTATGGCTTGTATAATTATGCTCGTTATGGCAATTGTAATGGTCCTGATGATGACAGTTTTTGCATTTTTGATCCTTTTCATGAGGCTAAGCAGGTTTCTTTGTGCGGTGTTCAGGATGTTTCTGGTGATTTAATCGCGCCTAAGAATCTGTCTGGTCTTCCTTCGATTGGTTCTGGTCCTCGTGTTGTTATGTTTGGCTGTTTTACCTGTCCTTATACCAAGCAGACTGCCGGTCTTGTTGAGAGGTTAATCAAGGACGGTGTTGAGTTTGTTTTTGTTGCGTTCCCGTTGTCTCAGCACGATATGGCTTTTGAGTCTCATCTTGCTGCGGAGTGTGTTTACGCTCTTGATAATGAGAAGTATTGGGATTATATCATCAAACTGTTGAAGCACAAGGACGATTTGACTGAGTCTGACTTGTTAAGTTATACTGATTTGGACATCAAGGACTGCTTGTCCAACAAGACTTATGCTTCTTTGGTTGAAGAGAAAATCCAGCTTGGCAGGGAGTCAAATATTTATGGCACTCCCACATTCTTTGTTGGAGATCAGGCTATTGTTGGTCCTAAGGAGAAAGAGGTTTTGAAAGCGATAAAATGAACGTAAAAAAATTAAGAGATGATTTTCCTGTTTTTCAGAAGAAGGTTGTTTATTTTGATAATGCCTGCATGACTTTTAAGCCCAGACAGGTGATTGCTGCGTTGAATTCTTATTATACTGAGTTTCCTGCGTGCGGTGAGCGCAGCGAGCATCAGCTTGGGAAGATTGTTACTGAGAAGGTTGAGGAAGCCCGTCGTATTGTTGCGAGATTTATTAACGCAGCTCCTGAAGAGATTATTTTCACGAAAAATACTACTGAAGCGATTAATCTTGTTGCTCATGGTCTTGATTTGAAGAAGGATGATGTTGTTCTTACAACTGATAAGGAGCATAACAGCAATTTGTTGCCTTGGAGAAGGTTTAAACACGAGTATGTCAAGTCAAAAGCTGATAACACTTTTGACCTTGATGCTTTTGAGAAGAAAGTGAAAGGCGCAAAGCTTGTTGCTATGGGTCATACCTCTAATCTTGATGGTGTTTCGATTCCTGCTGAGGAGATTATTGATATTGCTCATAAGCACGGCGCTCTTGTTTTGCTTGATGGTGCTCAGTCTGTTCCTCATAAGGGGATTGATGTTAGAAAATTAGATGTTGATTTTCTTGCGTTTTCCGGTCATAAGATGTGCGGTCCTACCGGCACTGGTGTTTTGTACGGCAAACTCTCTCTATTGGAAAAGTTGAAGCCGTTTATTGTCGGCGGTGGCACTGTGAAGAACAGCTGGTATGATAAGGAGGAGTGGGAGGGTGTTCCTCATCGTTTTGAGGCTGGTTTGCAGGATTATGCTGGCATTATCGGTCTTGGCGAGGCGTGTAAATATCTACAAAGCGTTGGCATGAAGAATATTGAGAGGCACGAGCTTGAGCTGAATAAGAAAATGACTGATGCTTTGGCAGGTGAAGTGAATCTGATTGGTCCTAAGGATCCTGCTTTGCGCAGCGGAATTTTTTCTTTCAACATTGAGGGTATGGATATGCACGAGATTGCTGGCATTCTGGATAATTCTGCCGGTATTGCTGTGCGCGCTGGCAATCATTGTGTTCATAGCTGGTTTAACGCGCACAATCTGAAAGGAAGTGTTCGTGCTTCTGTTTATTTCTACAATACTTTGGATGAAGTTGAGCGTTTTGTTGATGAAGTGAAAAAGATTTTGAAGTTTTTGAAATAATTTTTGCATAACTTTTAAATATAAACTTGTTTTATTGGCGCGTTAATGGAAAAAAAGAAGTTTTTGTTTGTTTCTGAAGAGGCATTGGTTGGTGATCTTGCCTGGCAGGTTAAGAAAGAGGGTCATGAAGTCAAGTATTATATCAAGGAGAAAGCGAGCAGGGATATCTGTGATGGTTTTGTTGATAAGACTGATGACTGGAAATCTTTGAAGGACTGGGCTGACGTTGTTGTTTTTGATGATGTTCTTTTTGGCAATGAGGCTGACAAGCTTCGCAGCGAGGGGAAGGCTGTTGTTGGCGGTTCTGCTTATACTGACAAGCTGGAAGAGGATAGGGAGTTCGGCCAGGAGGAGTTGAAAAAGGTTGGTGTTAATGTTTTGCCTCACTGGGACTTTACTGATTTTGATGAGGCCATAAAGTTTGTTCAGGAAAACCCGAGCAGGTATGTTCTTAAGCCGACTTCTAAGGGTGGTGAGAAGGAGTTGTTGTTTGTTGGCCGCGAGGAGGACGGAAAGGATGTTTTGCAGCTGCTTGAGCATTACAAGAAGGCCTGGGCAAAGAAGATTAAGTATTTCCAGATTCAGAAGTATGCTTCTGGTGTTGAGGTTGCTGTTGGTGCTTTCTTTAATGGTCACGAGTTTATCACTCCTATTAATGTGAATTTTGAGCATAAGAAGATGTTTCCTGGAGAGATTGGCCCTTCTACCGGCGAGATGGGTACTGCAATGTACTGGGCGCCTCCCAATAATATTTTCAAGGAGACTCTTGAGAAGATGAAGCCTGCTTTGCAGCAGTCTGGTTATGTCGGCTATGTTGATTTGAATTGTATTGTTAATGCTCGCGGTATTCATCCTTTGGAGTTCACTAGCCGTTTTGGTTATCCTACTATTAGTATTCAGATGGAGGGTATCTCGTCTCCTATGGGTGAGTTTTTGCATGCTATTGCCAACAAGCAGCCTTATGATTTGAAGACTAAGAAGGGTTTCCAGCTGGGTGTTGTTATTGCCGTGCCGCCTTTCCCGTTCTTTGATATTGCTGCTTACAAGAAGTATTCTGAAGAGGCGACTATTTTGTTCAAGAAGCCGAACTACGATGGCATTCATCTTGGTGATGTGAAGTTTATTGAGGATGACTGGCGTCTTGCTGGTTATTCTGGTTATGCTTTGATTGTCACTGGTTCTGGTTCAACCATGGAGGAGGCTCGAAAGCAGGCTTACCAGCGTGTCAAGAACATCATGATTCCTAATATGTTCTACCGTACTGATATTGGTTTAAGATGGTATACTGATTCTGACAAGCTTCACACGTGGGGTTACTTGTCATAATGGTTTCTTATACAAGAATGCATGGTGAGCTTATTCGTTTTGAGGCTGCTGATAAGCTCGAGCTTGACGGCATGCTTTGCGCTCCTGTTGCTACTGATACTTGTCTTGTTCATGTTCACGGTATGACTGACTGCTATGATGGTCTGAGTGTTGTTGATGCTATGATGCGTGCTGCTTTCAGGAATGACATGTCTTTTTTCACTATTGATACCCGCGGCTCAGGCACGATTACTGTTTTCAGGAAGCTGAAGCAGCATATGGTTTTCAGAACTATTGGCACTGCTTTTGAGGTTTTTAAGAATTGCATTTTTGATATTGATGGTGCTTTGAAGATGCTTCGCGAGAGAGGTTACCGGAATTTTGTTCTTTCAGGTCATAGTACTGGCTGCCAGAAGATTACTTATTATCAGTCTAGAAAGCACAGGAAGTCTGTCAAGGCTTTGATTTTGCTGGGCCCTGCTGATGATTATAATTATCAGATTAAGATGTTGGGCAAAAAGAAGCATTATGAGTTTTTGGATATTGCCAGAAGGCTTGTTCGAAGGGGTAAAGGCAAGGAGTTGATGCCTCCTGAGGCAGAGCCGGGCTACTTCAGCGCTAAGCGTTATTATGAGTTGTATCGTCCTGGCGGTTTGGAGGGTAACATGTTTAATTATTCTGGTCCTATGAAGGCTGCTTCAAAGGTTTTGGTTCCTGTTCTCTCTGTTTTTGGAAGCAGGGAGGAGTACGCTGTTATCTCTCCCAGGAAGATGTTGAAGATTCTTTCTCATAAGTTCAGGCATCCTTATTCCAAGGAGATTTTGGTCAAGGGAGCTGACCATTGTTTCTGTACTTATGAGGAGGATGTTGAGAAGTATGTTGCTAAATGGCTTCAGCACCTGCCTACTAAGTAGGTTGTGTGTGCTTCTGTGATTTCTACGTTTGTTTTTTTTCCTATTGGTATTTTTTTTCTGATTACTATTGGCTTGTATGCGTAGTTTCTTGCTGATACTCCGTCTTTTACTTTTTCATCCACTATTGCCTCTCCTTTCCAGCCAATCCATTTCTTGTTTTTTTCTAATGAAATTTTTCTTTGTAATGCTGTTAGCTGTCTGCTTCTTTGTTTTCTTATGTTGCCATGGACTTGTCCTGTCATTTCGTATGCTGTTGTTCCTGGTCTTGGCGCGTATCTTGCTATGTTGATTATGTCTGGTTTTATTTCCTGTACTAGTTTTAGCGTGTCTTCGAATTGTTCTTTTGTTTCTGTTGGGTGTCCGACTATTATGTCTGTGCTTATTGTCATGTCTGGTATTTCTTTTCTGATTTTTTGGACTATTTCCTTGAATGTTTCTACTGTGTGTCCTCTTCGCATTGCTTTCAGGACTTTGTTGTTTCCTGATTGTACTGGTATGTGTATGAATTTGAAGATTTTTGGGTGTTTCATTGTTTGTATTAGCTCTTTCAGGTATTTTGTTGTGTGTCTTGGGTTTCCCATTCCTATTCTTACTTTAAAGTCTCCTAAGATTTTTACAATTTTTTTTAGAAGTTCCACTAGGTTTGTTCCTGTGTCAAAGCCGTAGCAGCCTGTGTCTTGTCCTGTTAGCCAGATTTCTTTGCATCCTTTGCTGTTTTCTGCTTCTTTGATTATGGCTTCTTCTGGATAGCTGTGCAGTGTTCCTTTTATGAGTCTTGTGCTGCAGTATGAGCACGCGTCAAGGCATCCTGTGCATATTGGTATTATTGCTATTGTTTTGTTTTTTCTTTTTCTTGGCAGGAGCAGTTTTACTGGTTTTGCTTTTGTGAGCTTGTCTTCTTTTTGTTTTATGTGTTCTTTTATTTTGTCTATGTGGTGTGTGCTTATGAGTTGCGCTTTTATTTTTTTTAGTGGTTCTATTATGCTTGGTGAGATGCATCCCGTTATGATTATTTTTTTGTCTGGGTTTTGTTTTCTGTATTTTCTTATCTCTCTTAGTATTTTTGCGTCTCCTTTTACTGTGCAGATGTTGAATATTGTTGCGTCTGCGTTTTTTTCTTCTGCTGTTTCCAGCTGCCCTTCTATTATTTCGCCTTCTGCGATGTTTGCGCTGCATCCGTATGACTTTACGTGTACTTTCATTTGTTGTTGGTAATCTGGTTTGTTTTTAAGAATTAT
>JAHWHB010000036.1 GCA_019323575.1 Candidatus Woesearchaeota archaeon | reverse complement strand
TGTTCCTAGTGTCGCGTGTAATGATATTGTTAGTTTGCATTCTTTGTCGTCTCCTGTTTTGCTGCAGTCTGCGCTGTAGCTTGCGTTGACTCCTAGGTATTGTTCTGCAAATTTTTCTATTACGTCTTCTGTTCCGCTGTTGTCTTTTTGTGCTAGTTCTATTCCGTGTTTTTGTATTAGTTCTGAGTAGAATGCTATCAGCTCTACGTCTGATGCTACTATTTCTGCTTGTTTTTCTGCGTGTCTGGTCATGTTCTTTTCCATCCACATATAGAAGAATACGAATAGGAATATTAGTCCGAATACTACGAAGATGAATATTATTCCTCCTACTTGTGCTTTACGTTTTTGTTTCATATTTTTTCGGGTAGTATTCTTCTATGATTAGTTGTTTTTCTGTTCCTTTGACGTTGACTTTTCTTACTTCTGTGTATGATAAATATCTGAATGGCGCTATTGGTTTTGCCATGTCGTAGAATTGTTTTTGGTGTATTGTTGTTTTGCCGTCTAGTGTGACTGAGTATGCCATTAGTTTTTTGGTGTAGGTGTTGTTTATTCCTGTTAAATCCCCTGTGTATTGGAAGGGGGAGGTTCTTCCTGTTATTGCGTTTGTTTCCCACATTCTTGACATTATTTGTTTTGCTTGTACTTGTTCGTCTAATGGTACTGGTTGTACGCTGTCGCCCATTATGCTTCTTGGCATTATTATTATTGCAAGTACTATGATTACTGTTAGTGGTAGGAATAGGAATCCATACCATAATGGTTCTCCTGCTTGTGCTCGTTTATACCACACCATAGTTCTCTAGTCCTTTGTATATTTGCACTGACAGCTGGCTTTCTTTTGTTATGCCTGGGTCTATTTCGAGTATGACTGCTGGTTTTGTGTCTTTTAGCTCGTATTTTGGATCGTTTTTTGAGATGTGTTCTGTGTTTATTGGTATTGGTCTTACTGGTATTTTGTATTCGTTTGTTATTTCGTTGAGTATTTCGCATGCTAGTCTTCTTGCTTCTTCTGTGTTGTAGTATGCTTTTACTGCTTTGGTGTTTCCTTGTGTTAGGATTAGTTTTGCGTCGTATTTTTGTTGGAAGATTGTTCTTCCTGCTTTTAGTCTGTCTGCCAGTATTTGCGTGTTTGCTTCAGATATCAGTTTTATTTGTGCGAGCGGGTTTCCTTTTGGTGTTTCACAGTACAGCAAATATTGGCTTGGCACGTTTGATGGCCGTGCCACTCCGTACCTGTTGCCTGTTTTGAACATTGTTATTGGTCCTATTGTTTTGCTCTTGTCTGGTGTGAATTCTCCTCCTGTGAAGACTAGTTCTGGTATTTGTGTGAATAGGAATGTGTTTATGGGCACTCTTTCTCTTATGTATGCTTTTCCGCTTTCGAATACTAGTGTTTGTGGTCCTGCGTCTTGTATTTCTCTTATTGCGTTTATGTCTTGTCCTAGTGATTGCATTGATTGTAATTCCATGCCCAGGCTTGTTATGTAGAGTTGGTTTCTGAATGCTTCGTTTGTTCCTATTTCCATTACTGAGTACATTATGCTTAGGAATACTATTCCAAATCCGATTACTAGTGTGAATAAATCTATTAGTGTTGTTTTTGTTTGTGCTTTTTTCATGCTTTATTATATGATATTCTGCTGCCGCTGTTTGTGCAGTCTACTGATACTGTTACTGCATCTCCTTTTTCTACTGTGAATGTGTTGTATGGTCCTGAGCAGAGGTCTTCTCCGCATTGCTGGCATTGTTTGCTTGTTTCTATTGTTTTGCAGGTCTCTTTTTTTCCGTTTGTCATGAAATACATGCACACGCATGTTCTTCCTTTGCATGCCGGCGGCATTACTGGCCCTCCTCCGGGATAGAATGCTATTTGGAATGGTTTTTCCGAGTCTAGTGGTACTGTTATTTCTTGGCTTGAGTAGAGTTTTCCGTCTTCAAATCTTTCTAGTAGGTGGTCTGTTGCCTCTAGTATTTTTTTGAAGTCTTTTTCCGGCGGTTGCATCTCTCCTCGCCATACTATTGCTAACAGTCCCACTACTATTGCTACTACGAGGATTAATGGTAGTATTTCTTTTAGGATTTCTATTAGCCAGTTTAGTGTTTCTACTTGCCCCTTTTTCATATTTGGAAAGTAAGAAAGTGTGTATTTAAAGTTTCCGTGCTAGCTCTCTATTTTTCCGCAGCAGATTGTCTTTTTGGAACCCGGCGCGTTACAGTCGCTCCAAGTGCCTGTTGGTGAATTCTTTTTTTCATATCCTGCTGCGCTGTCGCATTTGTCTGCGCAGAATGTTCCTTTTATGATGCTTTGGCATTTGTCTGGTGCGTATTCTGATTCTCCTTCTAGTGTTCCGATTTTTTGTCCGCTTTTTGTTACCTGTTGTTGTATGAATATTACTAGTATTACAAGAACTATTAATCCGAGCACTATTGCTATTATTGTCCCTATGGTCATCTCCATCGCCTTTTTGTTTTTCATGGTTGTTGTTTAGTTTGTGTATTATTTAAATTTTTACTTGCAGTTTGTTGCTGTTGCTTTTCTTGTTGCGTATACTTCATTGTACCAGTCGTTGTCATAACATATGATTACATTTGAATCGCCTGGGTTTAATATTCCTATGTTCCAGGTTGCTCCTCTCGCGCTTGCTGTTGCAATGTATTTTCCTGTTGTTCCTTTTCTTTTCAGTTCGTTTCTGACTTCTTGTTCTGTTATCGGTTGTGTTAGTTTTTTTGTTGTGACGTTGTAACAGCAGGGTATTTCTTTTTTGAGGCCGGGGTCTGAACCGCAGCCTTGACCCATGCACCAGCAGTCAAGCATTGCTTGGGCAAGCATCTCTGCTCCGTTTAGTTCTATTATTGGGCATCCTCCTGCTACTGTTCCCGGTATTGCTGTTTCTTTTTTGCTTGGCAGGAATTTGTCTGCTATGTTTGTGAATACTGATTTTTCTGTTGCTTCTTTTCTTTGTGATACAAATATTGCTAATATTGCTATGACTATTATTCCTAGCACCAGCCAGATGAATATTGTTTTCGAGCCGCCTTTCATGGTATTTCTGTTATTACTTCTACTCCTGTTTTTCCTGATTTGACTGCGAGCCATATCAGGAATGCGAGTACTATCAGTGCTATGATTATTCCTACTATTTGCACCCATCCTGGAATGTCTGCTTTTTTGTTCATGCTATTATGTCTGTGCATGCTTTTCTTAAATCCTCGTACGGTAATACCATTAATTGTTTTGTACTGTCTGGTGCGTCCAGCATGTACCCTGTTAGTATCCCTGTAAATATTCCACCCAAAACTGGCGCGCCCACTGCGCCCAAGACCACTCCTTCCCAGTATCCGTCTTTGGTATGCATGAATGTGACGGCCAGTGGTTTGTCTGTTTTGTAGTAGTACATTGGTTTTGTTGGTTTTATTGTTTGCCAGTCTGAAATATAATTATAGTATGTTGTTTTGTAGTATGGTTCTGCGTTTAGCAGGTCGTATAGGCTTTCTATCTCTTTTGTTTTTAGTGTTACTGGAAGGTCGTCTGAGAAGCTTATTACGCTGCATACTACGCACACACTTCTGTTTCCCCATTCTTGTGCGAAAAAGTCTAGTTTTCCGTGCCATACTTTGTCTGTGCATTCTTGCATTTTTTTGGCTATTATGAAGTCCATCGCCCATTCGTTCAGTTCTTCATATCCTACTTGTTGTTGCGGGCAGAAGTCCTGAGCCGCTGTTGAGTAATAATTTTGTGTTGTGCTTGCTGCTTTTCCTACTATGCTTACTCCTGGGCAGTATTTTGTGATTCTTTTTTTTGCTAGTGTGTAATACTTCTTGAGCAGTTCTGAGTCCACTGTCATGTATTCTGCTTTGCATCCTGGTTCCACTTCTAGGAATCCGAATGAGCCTTTTCGTATTGCTGTTGCGATGAAAAGGTTCCAGTTGCATTCTCCTGTTGCTGCCGCTCCTTTTAGTAGCGCGCTGAATGCTGGCCATAGTACTGTTAAGAATATTATTGCTCCTATTACTGCGATTACAACACCTACTATTACTGCTTCTGTCACTCCTTTTTTTGAGCTCAGCAATCTCATTTTGAGAGTATTCCCCATAGTCCGTAGATTATTGCGCTGAATATTATCACTACTAGGATTATGATTATGAGTTCTTTTAGTGCTATGGCTTTCTTTCCCATACCTCTTTTCATGGGGTTTCTTCAAGAAACTGTATATAAAAGTCTTGCTATTTGATTGTGCCTGTTTTGCAGCAGATTTTTTGTCCTGCTGGTGCGTCTGAGTAGCTGCCGTATATGATGTCGCAGTCTGTTCCTATTGGTGCGACTTCTCCTGGGCAGTTTGATTCTGATACGTTTCTTAGTCCTTTGCCTGTTTTTGTGACTTGTTGTTGTACTAGTACTACGAGAATTACCAGCACGATGAGTCCTATTACTGCTATTATTATGGTTGTTATTGGGAGTCCTTGTGCTCTTTTGTTTAGCCTGTTAGTATGCAGCATTCGTCGCATCTCCATGGTGTTGGGTTGTCTGTTTTTGGCATGTTTCTTGGTATGCTTGCTCCGCTTAGTCTGGTTTCAAATTCTGGGTTGCAGGGGTCTGCAGAGTATATTCCTGGTGGCGCTCCTGCTGGCGGGTTTAGTTTGTAGCATCTTCCCGGGCATTCGCTTGCTGCTTTTCCGAACTTGCCTATTTGCCCTCCGAATATTGCGCCTATTACTACTAGAACTAGTATTCCTAGTGCGGCTATTATTATTGTGCTGATTGGTAATCCTTGACCTTTCATGATATGCACCTCGTTTTGGTATTATGTATTTCGAGAGCTTGGTTGTATTTAAATGTTTAGCTATTATTTCCTTTTTACCTTATTTTGGACGGATTTTTCTCTCTCCCGCGCAGGTTGGGAGAGAGTAAAAATCCGAAGAACTAGCCAACTTTTGTTGGCGCCGGGTTTATCATCTGTTCTGCGATTTCGGGTTGTGTGAGGAACTTCTCTTTTTGGAGTTCTGCTATTATGTAGTGTACTTGTTTTTGTTTTATGTGGAAAAGGCTTTCTAGTTTGTCTATGAAGTCTTCTAGCTGGTTCATGTCTTTGAATATGCATTCTGCCATTATGTTCCAGCCGTTGTTTATTCTGTATAGTGTGTTTACGTTTGGATGTTTTTTGAGGTGTTCCGTGAGTTTTTCTTTTTCTTCTGCTGCGAGCATTATTTGCGCTCTTGCTGAATACCCTATTTTTTCGTAATCGATTGTTGTTGTTGGCTTGATTATTTTTTCTTCTGTTATTTTTTTGATTCGTTCGTGTACTGTGCTCATTGGTATTTTGGTTTTGCGTGATATTTCTTTTAGCGGGATTCTTCCGTTTTGTCTGAGATAGCTGATGATTTTGATGTCTTTTTTCTTCATGGTGCTCACCTCAGGTATATTATAGGCAGAATTAGTGTTTATTTGTTGTTCTTAAGGTTCTTAAGTTGCATTAAGGAGCTCTGGTATTCTTTCTTTTAGTTTATCGTAATCCTGTTCGTTTTCAGTGTAGAATTTTGGGTCGTGTTCTCTTAGGTCTTTCATGGATTCTAGTGCTGTTTTTACGAGTCTTTCTCTTTGGCTGTGCATTTTTGGTCTGCTCTCGTCCCAGGCTTCTAACAGGCAGAGCATTCTGAATATTGCTGCGTTGTCTACTGCTCTTAGCAATAGTCTGTTTTCTCCTTCATATGCGTGTGCTAGTTTTGGATTGTTTGCTCCTTCTTTTCTTATCTCATCTATGAGTTGGTAAACGCGTTTTTCTCTTTCTTCTCTTGTGAATTCTCCGTTGTAGTATAACAGGTTTGCAAAATCCAGCACTATTGGCTGTATTTCTTTTATCTCTGCATCCAACACCCCTACTTTTTCATTTATGCCTGGGTGGTTTATGATTTGCCATTGTTCTGGGTGCGCGTCTTTGTTTGCCGCCCATATTTTTTGCATTTCTAGGTCTTCTATTACTGGTTGGAAGTATTTGTATGCTGATGGCATTCCTAGTGATTTGAGTTTTTTTGCTGTTTTTTCTGTTATGCTTACTCTTGGAAGTTCTGCTGTCGGATATCTTGCTAGTATTCTTGCCAGCACTGGTATCACTTTTTTAAGTCCTGCTTTTCTTCCATTCTCAAGTTGGTCGTATAGTAGTTCTCCTTCTAAATATCTCATAACGTATGTGTAAAGATTGTTTTGTTCGTTCTGCGTTATGTATAATGGTTGTGGGACTGTGGCTATTCCGTTTAGTATCTCTTCAAGCTTTAATGCTGTTGTTCTCTCTGCTTCTAGTGCGTTTCTGTTTGGGTTTCCTTTGAATGCAAACGTGTTTGCGAAGAACTCGTTGTTTTTTAGCTTCCATACTGGGTTTTTTGATTCTCCTAGTCTTTCCGGCTTTCCTATTTCTTGCAATAGTGCTATTGTTTCTTGCCATGCTTGTTCTTGGTCTGTTCTTTTTTGTGCTGTTGCAAGCAAAGAGTGGATGATGTACATTTCTGCTCTTTGCTGGTCAAATGTGTCTGCCACCATTTTTCCTAGAGAGCTCCAGTACCATGCTTTCTCTGGCCGTCTGATTGCTTCGTATACTGCAAGAATCACATAATTCCATGCTTCACAGGGCTCAAATAGTTTTGATCCCGCAGAGGCTATTGTAAATAGTGATAGTGCTGGTCTTGATGTTAAGCTTGATTTTGGTCTTTTTCCTTCAAGCCAGTCTATTGCATCTCTGAGAAGTATTAGTCCTTCGTCATATTTTCCCTTACTGATGTACTTTACGGACAAATACATTGCTTGTGCTGAGTTGCGTGTTTTTCTTGCATTTCTTGCAGCTTCGTCTAAACCCTGAAAGTCTGGTTTGTATAAATCTGGAATTCCGTATCTGATTTTTTGTTCTCCTGTGAAGTTTATTGTTGGCGGTGTTGCTTTTCTTAATTCTTTTTTTAGTTTTCTTATTGTTTTGAAATCGCTTAATTTTGTTCTGTGTCCTTTTTCTTTTGTTATTGATTTTAAAATTGCTGTCAGCACGCTTGTTGCTAAATAGACAGGTATTGCAGGAAGCAATACATGCGTCGTTAGGTAGCCTAATCTGTTTAGAGTGTCGTATTTTAGTGAAGCATCGCATTCAAATTGTTGTAGTGCTTCGTGCAAAAGATATGCGGATGTTCCAATGCTTGCTATTGCGCCGTTTATCACAGGGTTTTTTGTCGCTGTTTTGAGTATCCTCTCTCCCAATCCCATATCACTTGCCAGTGCTAACATTTATATATTAATCTATCGTCGGAAGTTGTATGAAGCGCAGGGTTATTCAGATTGCTGATAAGACTCTTGTTGTTAGCCTTCCTAATGACTGGGTCAGGGAGTGGGGCGTTAAGAAGGGCGAGGAGGTTGATGTTCTTGAGTCTGGTCCTCGTTTGATTGTCTCTACTTCTGAGCCCAGGATGTTGAAAAAAGGTGTTGTTGATGTTTCTGGTGCTTCTGAGCGTGTTTTGCGTTGGATTCTATCCTCTTTGCATAAGAAGGGTTATGATGAGATTGAGGTTAGAACTGATTCAAAGCATGCTGCTTTGGTTGATGAGCTTTTGAAGGATTTGTTCTTGGGTTTTGCTGTTGTTCACCGTTCTGGTGATTCTTGTGTTATTCGTTCTCTTGCTAAGGAGCTTGATGATCAGTTGCAGGTTATTGTGAGGAGGGCTTTTCTTGTTACTCTTTCGCTTGCTGACCAGTCTTTTGAGTTAATAAAACAAAAAAAGTTTTCTGAGCTTTCTGGTTTGCTGGATTTGGAGAAGCAGAATAATCAGTTGACTAATTTTGTTGAGCGTATTTTGAACAAGCGGGGTCTTGATGAGCCTGTTAAGACTAATTTCTTGTATGTTATTATGTGGAATTTGGAGAAGATTGCTGATGAGTACAAGTACATATGCAGGCATCTCTCTTCTGATAAGAAGATTTCAAAGAATTCTGTTGTTTTGTTTGAGAGAACTAATTCCTTGCTGAGGAAGTATTATGAGTTGTTTTACAAGTTTGATGTTGCTGCTCTTAGTAATTTGTCAGAAGAGTATAAGTCTTTGCGTGATGATATTGAGGGGTCTTTGAAGGATGATGCTGTTGTTTTGTGTCATTTGTTGCATGTTGTTTTGAAGACTGCTGACTTTTCTGCTTCTACATTTGCTTTCTATTCTTAATAGAAGAAAATCTTAATCTCTGCAGATATGCAGCGTTACTGTAACATCCATTCCGGGTCGTATTTTTTCTGGTCTTGAGCTTCCTTCTCTTTCTCCTGTGCACTTTCCTGTTTGTATTTCCAGTTTTTCTACGGAAGGAGTTCCGTTTATGTAGAATTTGTATTGTCTGCCCCATTCTCCTAGTGTTTTGCTTAGCATTTTTGTTATTGTTTCGTGTGCTGTTTCGCAGGTGTCTTTTCCGTTGCATTTTGCGCCTTGTCCGTAATTGCTTACTGCGCAGTCTTGTATTAGTTCTCTGACTGTTCTGTCTGCGCAGTCTGTTGTTGTTCCCAGCATTGTGTTGAGGAAGTTTGCTGCTTGTACGCTTTGTTTTACTCGTTCTACTTCTCCTGTTGGTGTTTTTGTGAGCATTACTATTGCGAACAATAGTCCTATTGCGAGAAGTATTACTATTATTACCAAACCAAATATCTCCATCTGGCCGCGCCTAAACATACACGTCCACCTCTATTACTCCGAATGAGTATCTGTCCACCCAGGCGTCATACAATAGTATTGGTGTTTGTGCTTTTATTTTGCTTGTGTAGTCTTCTGGTATGTTTGTGTATATTGTCCATTTTTCTTCTGTGAATACGTCTTTTGTTGTTATTGTTGAATATCCGAATTCGCTGTAGTAGTCTGTTTGCGCTTTTTCGTTTGTGTTGATTAGTTCTGCTAGTTTTGTCATTTTTATTTTGTCTATGCAGTTGTCTTTTTGTGTGACTAGGAATGAGCAGTCTAGTTCTGGCAGGTAGAATGCTTTTAGTGCTGTCTGGAACGCGTATTGTTCGCTTGCTTTTACTCTTTCTTTTTGTAGCGATGATTTTTGCGCTCCGAAGTAGAATGCTGCTCCTGTGAATAATAGGAAGAAGAATACTATGAGTACTGCTATTGTTTCGAACATTTTTACCTGTCCTTTCATTTAGAACAGCTCCGGACAGCTTTGTTGTATGAAGTTTCTGTTTGCGCTGTCCAATAGGCTTTTTAGTGTGTTCAGATTTGCTAGTGCTGATTGGTCGAGTTGGTTTGCTAGGTTTTTTGCGCACGCGTTTTGCTGGCATAATAGTTGTATTACTGTTGCGCTTGCTGCTGCGCTGCAGTCTTCTTCTTCGCATTTTCCGATGTTTCCGTACACGCACCATGTTTTTCCTGTTTCTGTTGCTTTTTGTTCTAGTTCTGCTGCTCTTTCTGCGTATATTTTTGATATGTATCCTAGTTTTCTGAATGCTGTTTTTAGTCCGCATTCGTACATTGTTGAGTCTTCTGCGAATATTGCAGCGTATATTGACGGCAGTCCAGCGTAGCTTAGGTATTTTGTGCTTGTTAGTGTTGTTCCGTCTTTTTCATAGAATGTTATTCCGTTCGGGTCTACTTTTATTGCGCTTGCGCTTGCTTTTTTGAATGAGTAGTCTAGTGTTGTTGGTTCTACGTTTAATAGAACAAATTTAGTGTGTTGGTAGTCTTCTTCTTTTGTGCTTGTCATTTGTTGTTGTGTTATTGTTTCGTATTGTATTAAGGGAGGGATTCCTTTTTTCAATTGATCTAGGAGGGATTTGCTTGTTGTCTCTTCTTCATACACGAGATAGTATTTGATGTTTGGGTTTGTTATGTAGAGGAAGTTTGTTATTCTGTATGGTAGTTTTAGTTCTAGCGCCCAGACTGTGAGTTCTTGGTCTTTTAGGTATGATGGTGCGAATATTGGTTTGTCTCCGAAGTTTTTTGTTGCTTTTTCTATTCTGAATCTGCATTCGCATCCTTCTGTGCATTCGAATGCTATTCCTTGTGGAGGTACTGGCAGTGGTTGTGCTGTTCCTCTGCTGACTATTGCTTGTGTTAGTATGTTGTCTATGTCTGTTGCTAGTGTTAGTTCTAGTTTTTCCTGGCTTAGGTTTTTTTGTTTGTTTGCTACGCTGAAGAAGAATCCGAGTATTAGTGCTCCTGCTATTAGTATGAATATCCAGTGGAATTGTAGTTCTATCCCCTTTTTGTTCATCTTGTTTGCGGCGCTTATCTAGAGTGATTACGTCCACGCTGATATTTTTGCTTTTTTGCCTGTGCCTTCTAGTCTTATTGTGATTGTTCCTGTGTTCGGTATGCACACGTATCCTTTGTCTATTTGTATGTCTGGGAGTTCAAAGTCTTGGGTTCTTGGTATTATGAATATGTTTGCGCTTTTTAGTTTGCAGGCTTCTTCTGCCCATTTTACGTTGATTGTTTGTTGTGGTGTTATTAGTTGTGGGTTTATGCTTGGCGTTCCTGGATCGCACACGTCTGATTCATAGTCGAAAAAGCACACCCCCTGGTATTTGCTTGGTAGTTTTAGTTCTGCTTTTCTGACTGTGCCATAGTCTCTTTTTACCCCTTCCACTGCTATTTCAAGGTCTGTTTTGAAGTCTACTAGCACTACTTGTTCCTGTCTTTCTAGAAAGTATTGTATTGCTTTGTACCCGTATGATACTATTAGGATGAATATTAGTCCTGCTAGTATGAAGACGAATATTTGTCCGATTATTTGTGCTTTTTTCATTTGTTGATTTTTTATTTGTGTTTTTTTCTGCCGTATGCGGCTAATTCTTTTTCAAATTCTTCTTTGTGTTGTTTGTAGTATTCTGCTGTGATTTTGAGTTCTGCAAGCAATTCTTCTATTTCTTTTGTTATTTTTCCTTCGTGTAATTTTTTTTGTAAGTGTTTTCTTTCTTCTTCTGTTAGTTCGTCTAGTATTTTTCTTAGTTTTTTTAGTGGTTCTTCTGCTGCTGGTTTTTCTTTATGCACCATTTCTCTTAGTCTTTCTAGTGCTCGTTCGAATTCTTTGTGTTTTAGTGGTTTTTTCTTGATTTCTTTTTCTAGTGGTATCCAGTCTTTTTCTGGTATTTCTTCTTCTTTTGCGAAGGTTCTTAGTTTTTGTATTTCGTCTTTTTTGATTATTGCTGGTTTTGCTTCTGCCGGCTTTGCTGTCGGCTTTGCCGGTTTCTTTTGTTTTTTCAGATAGAATAGTATTCCGAATGTTATTCCTGCTATTGCGAGTGCTATGAATAATATGTATAGGAATACGATGAACATTGATGTTTCTTCTTCTGGTATTATGATTTCTGGTGCTGGTGTTACTATTTCTGGTTCTGGCGGCGCTATTGTTGTTGCGCATATTCTTTCTGCGTTGCATTTTAGTTCTTCTTTGCAGTCGCTGTCTTGCTCGCAGGTTTGCCCTTCACTGCATGGCGCGCATGCTCCTCCGCAGTCTATGTCTGTCTCTCCTGGTGATAGTCTTTTGTCTGCGCAGGGCGGTGCTTCTTCGCATATTTTTGTGTGCGGGTCGCAGTAGCCTGATAGGCAGTCTTCGCTTCTTATGCAGGTTCTGTAGTCTTCGCACATGTCGCAGTTTTCTCCTCCGCAGTCAACGTCTGTTTCTAGTCCGTTTTTGACTCCGTCTTCACAGCTTGCTGTTTCGCAGATTCCGTCTGCGCAGTAGTTGCTTGCGCAGTCATCGTCTAGGCTGCAGGTTTGTCCGTTTTGGCACCCGTCGCATTCTCCGCCGCAGTCTATGTCTGATTCAGTTGCGTCTTGTTCTCCGTTTTCGCATTGTTCTGGTGTTTTTGTTATGTCTACTGTTACTCCGTCGCTTTCTCCTGGCTCGCTTTCCAGTCCTACTTTGTTTACGGCTTTTACTATGAACTTGTATTGTTTGTTGTTTGTTAGCATGAAGGATGAGCCGTTGTTTGTTTGTGATATCCAGACTGGTTCTCCTGTGGTTATGTTGCTTACGTAGTCTTTGAAGATGAACCTGTTGCCTGTTGCCTCTCTTAGTGTTATTAGGTAATAGTCTATTCCGCTTTCTGGGTCTTCTGATTTGAATGCTACTTTGATTTTTGTTTTGCTCCAGGTTATTTCTGGGTCTGATGGTATTCCTGTGTCGTCTACTACTGGTGTTGTTGGTGGTGTTGTGTCTATAATGACCGGCACTTCCAGCAGGTCTGATTGTTCTCCTGATACGTGTGCGCATCTGATGTAGTAAGTGTATGTGCCTGGGCTTTGTACTGTTATTGGTTGTCTTTGTGTATAGCTTGACTCGCATGAGCCCATGCATCTTGTTGTATCATCTTCTCTTTCTCCCCAGTAGCAGTATACTCTTTTGTTTGCTACTGCTCCTATTGTGAATGCTAGTGTTCCGAATCCTGCTGGAGTGCTGCTTTTTACTTGTAATGGTAATTCGAGGTTTACTGTGAATGGGATTTGTTCTGGTGCTGTCAGGAGCTGGTTTTTGCCTTTGCATGTTACCCAGTACGTGTATTCTTTTTGTTCTGTTACGTTTACTTCTGCCAGCAGGCTTTGTTTTGGTGTTTTGTCGTATCCTGGGAAGTTTCCTTCCATTGCTGCAAAATTGCTTGTTATTAGCGAGTATTTGCAGAATCCTGGCTTGTCTAGTTCTACTTGTAGTGTTGTGACGTATAGTTCTTCGTCCGGATAGTATCTTTCTGCTATTACTGGTGGTTCTGCGAATGCTGTTAGTATTTTTGCTGGGTCTGGGTCTAGTGTTATGTTGAATGTTCTTTGTACTATTCCGAATCCTTCGAAATTGCAGTATGTGTGCAAGGGGTGTTCTGTGTCTGAGCCGTATGGTATTGTAAATCCTGTTGCGTTGTGTGTTGTCTCTCCTGTGAACGCGTTTAGGAATCGGAAGTCTGTTGCGCTTGGTGCTGTTGGCACGTCAAAGACGTATCTGCATTCTGCCGGTATTGGTGTTTCTATTATCGCTCCGAATACTGAGTATGGTGTTACTCCCCAGGCTGGTTGTTTGAGTGTTATGCTTGGTTTTTTTGTTGATAGGAAGAAGCTGCTTTGTTTGTATATTGTTAGTGCATTGTATCCTTCTGCTTCTACTGTTATTGTGTATTTTCCTCCTGTGAGATTGGTTACTTTTGCTTTGTAGCTCTGGTTGTCTCTTGTTGTGAACATGTCTGTAATGTCTTGTATTTTTTCTGTTATTACGTATGGTTCGTAGACTTGTTCTGATACGAGTACTTTTTTCAGTATTGCAGGGTTTGTGAAGTTCAGGTAGATGTCTATTGGTGTTTTTTCTATTATGCTTTCATCTGCTGGTGTTATTTTTAGTCCTGTTATTTCAGGGTCTACGATTAGTTGGTACTCTAGTCCTGGAGGGTCAAAGTAGATGTTTTTTTCGTTGTGTCCGTTTAGTGTGAAGTTATAGCCGCCTTCTAGTGTTTTTGCTGGTACGAATTCGTGGATTGATGTTCTTCCTGATGTCAATTGTGTTATTTGTATTGATTCCCCAGCTCTTGTTATTTCCGCGTATGTTACTTGTACTGGCTCGTCGAACGTGAATGTGAATTTTGGTTTTTTTGTCGAGGTATAGATTTTGTTTCCTATTACGTTTCCTCCTGTTACTGTTAGGTTTATTAGTTGCGGCGGGCTGCATTCTTGGCACGCGTATATTTCTGTTTCTTGTATTATTTCTAGGTTGTTTGAGGGGTCTTTTGAGTAGTATGCTATTGTGTTGTTTCCTGGTTTTAGTTGTGCCAGTATTTTTTGTCCATCTTTTAGCTCTGTGTTTTTTAGTGTGAGTTTTGTTGATGTTGTTGTTATTGGGAAGATTCGTGCGTCTAGGCAGTTGTTTGTTTCTGTTTTTATGCAGAGGTATGTTTTGTATCCTGTTTTTCCTGCGTGGTCTTGGGGCGGGCTTTTTTTGTTTATTTTGTCAAACACTCTTATGTTTATGTTGTCCACTCTTCCTGCGTATCCTGAGGGTATTAGCGTGGTTGTTGGCGGGAAGTAGTCTTGTTCGCAGGTTTTGTCTCCGTACGCGCAGTCAGGCATTCCTGCTCCTGAGTTTCCATCTGCGTTTTTCACGCAGCCTGTGGCTAGTCTGTAATCACATACTCCGATTCCGCATATATCGTTGCTTATTGTTGCTTGGCTGTTGTCCGGGTTTAGTTTTATTCCTCCTTCTGGCGCTCCGCATTGTGTTGGTGTATAGTCTGAGCACGTTGCTTCGTCGCATGTTTTGCTTGTTTTTTTGTCTGCATCGTAAAAGCAGGGGTAGTTGTCGTTGCTTAGCGCTTGGCTTTTTTCTTCTCTGCACACATCCCATATCGTGCTAGTTGCGTCTGTATTTCCTAGTCCGCTTCCGCTTTTGTCGCATAGTTTGCAGTTGTTGTAGTTTTTGTCTATGCACACTCCTATTCCCAAATCCTCAAATACATTGTTCCATTGGCAGTCTCCTGCTCCGCAGTTGTCGCTTTCGCATGCTTGTTTTGATTTGTAGTCATAGCAGGTCATTTTTGGGTTGCAGGCGTAGCAGTTGTTTGCTGTTGTTGTGCTTCTGTCGAAAAAGCAGTATTTTGGTGTTATTCCTCTTTCGCAGTTTTCTTGTGTTGTCAGCAAGCCAAAGGGGTATCCTGTGCTGCATGGTGTGATTGATACGCATCTTGGACCGTCAGGTATGCAGTATTGGTCTTTCTGACATGCTACTCCTATTTCTGTGAGTCTGTTGTTGGGATCGCATTCCCATCCTTGGTTGAATCTTGATTTGAAGGTCTTGTTTACTGCTTTGTTGAAGTCTGTTTCAAACTCGCTTGCTGGTGTTCTTTCATATCCGTTTTCTATCAAATAATCGTAATATTGGCTGTATGAGTAATAGTCGAGGCAGAATCTTCCTGTTCGCTCCCAGCATTCTATCTCTCCTGTGTTTCCTGTGTTTGTTGCTGGTTCGCTGTCTTGTGTTGTTGTTTTGTATCTTGCTCTTACCTCATACGTGTAGTCAGTATTGAACTTGAGCTCTGGGCTTTCGTCTTTGAATGTTGCTGCTGGAGGTATTGTTGCTATTGTTTCGAATTTTGTGCAGTCGCCTTCGCATCTTGAGATTTTGACGTAATCAACTGGGCAGGGCAGGTCGTATGTTAGTCTTAGTGCTTTTTGTCCTTGCACTGGTTTTACTGCTAGGTTTGCTGGAACTGGCCGGTATGTTGGGCTTCCGCATCCGGTTACTACGGCGCAGTCTTCTGGGCATGTTGTTGCGTTTTCTGTTGGCTGGCAGATTTTGTCTCCGCATTGTGCTATTGGCAGTGCTAGTGCTGCTTTGCAGTGCTCGCTGCACGTGACTTGTATGCTTGGCGGCGGCCCTACGAATATGAAGTTTAGGTTGTCGCAGGCTGTTTTTGTCATGTAGCTGCCGTTGTATAATACCGGGTCGCAGCAGCAGCCTACTTGTTGTGCTTCTGCTATTAGCGGTGCGACTAGCGCGATTGTTGCCAGCAGTATTATTGTGTTTATCTTACTGGGCATAGTGCTACCTGTATTGGTATGTCTTGGTAATCATACCATTCTTCTTGGTTTGTGCTTTCATCTTTTGCGTAGACTCTTATGCTGACCTGTTTTCCTAGTACTGTTTCTCCTGGTATTTCTTTTGGCGTTGCTTCGTATGTTATTTTGTTTTCATCCGGGTCTGTTGCTTTTAGTTCTATTATGTAAGGGTCTGGTTTGTCTGGGTCTTGGCATATGTCTTTTATTATGAGTTTGTTGCCTTCTATTGTTATTGTTGCCCCGCTGTCTTCTTTTACGTGGAATGTCATTTCATTGAGTGGTTCTGTGTTTATCTGCCAGATTGCTGGCGCTCTGTTTTTTCTTGCCGCCCAGAACTCGTATGGTTTGTTTTCTATTTTGCTTTGTGCGTCTTTTATTATTATTATGCTGTTTTCTCCGTCTTTTAATGAGTTGACTGTGAATGAGTCTATGTCTTTTGGAGTGTATGATATGTCTGTTACGTCTGCATCAAGGATTTGTTTTACTGTGAAGTATATTGTTACTAGTCTTACTGGTTCTTTTGTTGCGAAATTTGTCAGGATTGTTTTTTCTCCGCTTGGTGATGTTATTTCTACTGGCCATTCTAGTTCTATTGTTATGTATTTTTCTCCTAGTGCTTGTACTTCTATGAATTTTTCTATTTGTTTTTTCTCTGCGAATATGAGTGAGGCTTTTGGTGTTCCTGCGTTTATGTTGTAGTCTTTGTATGTTTCCCAGTTTGTGCATTCCGCTGTTCTTTTTGCTATGTATTGTTCTAGGTTTTCTTGTATTGAATTGCTTACTGGCTTGTCGTCCGGTGTTTTTTTGTAGAGTGGCGGGAGTTCATTCATTCCATAATAACCTTGATAAAACTCGTTGCCGTCCGGCAGGTACGGAAATCCTGTGAAGGGATAGTGTGGTGTTTTTGAGTAGAACAGGCAGCATTCTGGTCTTCCTTGTTCTCCGCATTTTTGGTCTGGTGTTGCGCAGTTTGATGTTCCTACGTTTCCTTGTGGAGGAGTTACGATAAATGGTATGTCTATTACTCCCAATTCTTGGTCTGTGTATTTTACTGTGAATTTTGGTATGTTGTTTAGCCCTCCTTGTGAGACGTAGATGTAGCCTCCTTGTTTTCCTAGTATTGTTAATCCTTCTTTTGTTGCTATTTCAAGGCAGGATGTGATGTAGTCTTGTATTGTTTGTGTTTGTAGTTGTGGTGTTTTTGGTTTTTCTATTTTTTTTACTTTGCTTGCTACGTATATTGTTGTTCCGAATGCTATTAGGATTAGTATTCCGATGATTATGAATATTGTTATTTGTGCTTTTTTCATGGTATTATTCTTAATTTTCCTGTCAGGTCCGGCCACGTGTCGATTATGCTTTGTCTTGTGTATCTTGGGTTTGCTGGTGGTTTTTTGTTTGCTGCTATGTAGAATTCTGTTTCTGTTGGCTGTATTTCACAGCTTGCTTCGCTGTCGTATGATTTTATGTACCTGTCGCATGCTTTTTCTGGCAGTTCTATGTTTTCGTAATACCAGCCGGCGTAGTCTGTTGATATTAGGTTGTGGCTGATGTTTTCTTGTTTGAAGCTGTAGATTGTTTTGTCGTTTTTTCTGGCCATGTAAACATAATCGAATTGTGGTGTTATATCATAGAACTGGTAGTTGTATTGTGCTATGTCTGGATTGTGTACATACGTGAAGACGTAGTCTTTTAGCAGGTTGTAATAATCTATTATTACCCCTTCTGGTTCTGGCATCGTTGTGATTCCGGGGGCATAGATGAGGATTTCTGTGTCGTGGTTGTACCAGACTCCGTATCTTCCGCAGGGTTTGTACCCTCCTGTTTTTGCGTTGTCGCATTCGTCTTTTGATATGTTGAGCGCTAGTAATGGGCTTTTGTCTCCGCTTATGTCTGTGTTTGTTGCCATTCCAAATGCTATTCTGTTTCCGTACTTGAGCACGCAGATGTTGTTGAGGCAGTTTTCTGTTCTTTTTGCTCCTGGTTGACTGCAGTATTTTCCTATGAATGATATTACTGGTCCGTATTCTGTGTTGTATGCGTAGTTGTTGAGTGTTTTTTGGTAGTTGTCGCAGTACAGCATGTAATTGTTGTCACCTGCTACTGCGATTAGTTGTTCTGCTACTAGTTTTGTTCTTGAGCTCCATTCTCCGTTTTCGCAGTAGTTGTCGCTTATGTATTGTCCTGTGTTTATGCATTTTGGTTTTTCTGCGTATAGTATTCCGCTCCAGTACCTGTCTGGCTGGTTGTCTAGTGATTCATTGTACCCGTTTTTTATGAGGCATTGTGTGGTGTCTTTGCAGAATCCTGCTGATCTTCTGTCCCAGCTGTGTTTCATGCTGACTTCTTTCCATTCTGCTGCGAACACTGCTGGCAGTATCAAGAGTAGTATTAGTAGTGGTGTTATTCGCATCTGTACCCCTTCTCTCCTTCAGTATAGTATTCGCCTATTTCCTTGCATCTTGTTCCGTCCCAGCACTGGTCTTCCCTGCAGCACCCTTCTGGTGTTTCTGTTTCCCATTTTGTTTCTTGGATGTATGTCATTTGTGTTTCTTCTGTGAATTTCCATTTTCCTGTTGGCTCGCATACTATGTTGTGTTTTGTTCCTGTGAATGTCGCGTTTATCATTGGTTTTCCGCATGCTCCTGTTTCTGTTATCGTCATTGTTGTTCCTGGCATTGTTGTTGTGCTCGTTGTTGTTTGTTCTATGTATGGGTTGCAGTAGTAGAATTCTCCTTGGTAGTTGATTGTTGTTTGTTCGTTATCTGCGAACTCTCCTGATGCGATGAATTTGTTTTCATAGCACCCGCCTGCTTTTCCTTTGTAGTCTTTTTCCCATCTGTCTTGGTAATTTCCTTGTGGTGTGCTGTCGTCTGCTGGGTCTCCGCAGCATTTTGTTCCTGTCCATTGAACTCCTGGATATGTTGTTGCTAGGCAGGTTTCTTCATCTCTATTAAGGTCTGTTATCCATTCTTTTTGTTTTGGTGAGCAGAAGTATATTGTTCCTTCATCATCTATGTATTCTCCGGCTGCTTTGAAATCGTTTGACTCTGCTAGTGGTCCTTCGTTTCCTGCGCATTCGTATATTGTTGAGGTGTCTGCTATGCAGAGGTAGTCTCGGTTTTCGTAATTTCTTATTTTATTCGTGAACGTTTGGAAATTTGTTCCTGTTAGTGTTGTTCCTGTTGTACTTCCGCATACTCTTAGCAGGTCTTTTTCTGAAAGAAATGATATTGGTATTGGGCAGCTTAGTTTTGTTACCTGTCCTTCTATTGCTGCTGGCGCCCATTTCCATTTTCCGTTTTCGTCTTTGCCGCAGATTGATCTTAGGTCTTCATAGTATTTGCATTCTTCTGTTGGTTTGAAGGGGGCTACTCCGCAGCAGATGCTTTCTTTTTTTGTTGGCCAGACTCCATTCCAGTCTGCTTCTTGGCTCGTGCATATTTCTGCCTGTTCCCAGTCGCAGTTTGTGTCTTCGTCCATGTCTTGGCAGGCATATATGTTTTTGTCATCATCAACCCAGATTTTTACTCTGGAGTTTAGGCTTTCTACTATTATTCGTGCGTTTTCAAAGTATTTTGGGAATGCAAAATCGCTGGCAGGGCCTATTGTTATTGTTTTGTCTGCTCTTGTTATATTTATTGGTTTTTGTAGTGCGGGTATGTATATGTGGTATGATCCTGGGCCGTAGCCTGATGCGCATGCTCTTATTTCGTCTGCTTTTCCTTCAAAGGTTCCGGTATGCCAGTGGTTGCAGTTGTGAGTGTTGCCGTAATTGTTTTGGCCCCATATTGTTTGCCCTCCTTTTGCTATTTCTCCTGCTACAAAGACGTATTTTAGTGTTTTTCCGCAGTACCAGTTTGAAAATGATGCAGTAAAATCTACTGCTATTGGTAGTTTTTCTATTAGTCTGAATCCGTTTTCACATTTGTGGTCAATATACCCTTCTAGGTTTTGGGTTAATTTCCAAGAGAATGGAAACGCGCTTGCATTCAGGGCCAAAATCACGATTATAACTACCCAAAACCCCTTTTTCAGTGACATGCTGATATCTGACGTATAAGAACATTTAAATATTTTGGTAGTTGGTATATTGTATATGAAAAAGCTGGTGATATTGACTGTTTTTCTTGTTCTTGTTGCTGGAGGAATTTGGTTCTTGTTTTCAAGGCCTGCTTTGCCAGTTTCTGAAAATGAGGCTGAACAAGCTGCTCGGTTTTGCAGCGAAGATGTTAGTGATTTGAATTTTTTGTTTGAGTCTTTTCAGAATTCTGATATTAATGGTTGTTATAATATTAAGTATGATGTTTTGAAGGGTTATTGTCTTGCTTTTTTTGGTCAGGATTCTTGTTCTAAGCTTTCTTCTGATTTTCAGAAGTCTTGTTATGCTGTTTTGAAGAATAACCCGTCTGAATGTTCTGATGAAATGTGTAATGCTGTTCTTGGTGATGTTGCTGCCTGCACCTCTTCTCTTTTTATTTCTGTTGCAAACAGGGACAGTTCAGTTTTAGCAGATCCTTCTTTATGTGAAGAAAATGTTGAGATGGCTGTTAAAAATGTTGAGTGTACTCAGAAATCTAAAAGTATTGAAGAGATGTATGATTGTATGAACTCATAGTCCTAATTGACTGAAAAACGCTTTCAGCTCTGCTTCTGCTCTCATCTCATAGGGATTTGCTGCGAAGCTTGCAATTATTATGGGCGTTTTGTATTTTTTGCAGAATTTTATGTTTTGCATCATTCTGCCGAGTATTATTGCTCTTTTTTGTCCGTGGTTGTTTAGTATTGTTGAGAACGCAAATCCTATTTTGACTTTTTTGTTTGTCGCAAGTTTGCATAGTACTTGGTTCATTCCTGATTTTCTGTAGTGTGTGTGTTCTTTTGGCTCTATTGTTTCAAACCCGTATACTATGCTTGCCCCCCTTTCTATTGCCTCTCTGCTCGCGTTGCATATTGTCGTTGTCCCTTTTCTTATTTTGTTTGGCTCTGTATACAATGTGTTTGTTATTTTGATATTTTCTTTTTTCGTGTAGAAGTCTTCTTTTTTCTTGTACGCGAATATTAGTTCATCTATTCCGAGTTTTTTTGCCATTTCTATGAATTCTTTTTCGTTTTTGTTTGGGAATACTATGTCTTGCATCTCTTTTGTTCTGGCGATAGGTATTTAAAATGGTTTCGTCGGGTTGTTGTTATGGAGCGGGTTCAGAAGATTCTTGCACAGGCTGGTGTTGCCAGCAGGCGTAAGTGTGAGGAGCTTATTGCTAAGGGTAGGGTTTCTGTTAATGGTAAAATCGTTAAGCTTGGTGATAAAGCTTCTGAGAAGGACAAGATTTTGGTTAATGGTAAGCCTGTTGTTCTTGAGAAGAAGGTTTATGTAATGTTGAACAAGCCGAAAGGTGTTGTGACGACTGTTAGTGAGGGTTTTGGTATGAAGACTGTTTTGGATTTGGTTAAGGTTCCTGAGCGTGTTTTTCCTGTTGGTCGTTTGGATAAGAATACTGAGGGTTTGCTTTTGTTGACTAATGATGGTGATCTTGCTAATAAGTTGACTCACCCTAGATACGAGGTTCAGAAGGAGTATTTTGTCGTTCTTAACAAGCCTTTGTCTGAGAAGGTTATGTTAAAATTGCAGGAAGGTGTTGTTATTGATGGCAGAAAGGTTGATTTTTCTCGTTTGGATTTTGCGGGAAGGGAGGTTTTTCTCAGAATTCATGAAGGCAGGAAGCATATTGTTAGACGTTTGTTTGAGCTGCTCGGTTTTCGCGTCTTGAGGCTTGTTCGCACTCGCGTTGGTTCTCTTGATCTTGGTGATTTAAAGCCTGGTAAATGGCGGTTTTTGACTCCTTCTGAGCTTAGTCGATTAATTCCAAAACGTTTATAAACCCCCTATTGTCCCCTCGTGATATGCCAAAGCCAAGACATCGTTCAAGGACGTTTAGGCGTGTTTTTGTTAGGACGCCTAAGGGCAAGAGTGTGCTTCGTTATCGTAGGCGTAAGAATGCGCCTGCTCAGTGCGCGCAGTGTGGCAAGACGCTGGCTGGCGTTGCACGTGGCACTAAAACTCAGGTCAACAGGCTTCCAAAGTCTGCTAAAAGGCCTTGTCGTCCTTATGGCGGAAGTTTGTGCAGTGCTTGTACAAGGCGTGTTTTGATTGCTAAGGCAAGGGTTTAATCATTGCAGTTTCGGTGACGGCTGCGGAGGAATAAAATGATTGAAGTTGGACGTGTTTGTTTGAAGATTGCCGGCAGGGATGCTGGTTTGAAGTGTGTTGTTGTTGATGTTCTTGATAATTTTGTTTTGATTGATGGGCAGACTAGGAGAAGGAAGTGTAATCCTGTTCATCTTGAGCCTTTGGATCAGAAGTTGGATATTGAGAAGGGCGCTTCTCATGAGCAGGTTGTTTCTGCTTTTAAGGAGTTGAAGATTAAGATTGTTGATCGGAAGCCTAAGGCAAAGGCACCTTCTGTGAAGTCTGAAAAGCCCGTAGCTAAACCTGTTGAGAAAGTTGAAAAGCCTAAGAGAAAGCCTGTTGTGAAGAAGGCTCCTGAGAAGAAAGAAGTTTAAATTTTGGGGGGAAGTGGATGAGTCTTGTTAAGAAGGTGAATCGTTGTAAGCCGGTTTCTAGGGATGAGGTTTTGAAAATTCTTAAAAAAGTTTGCACTGTTGTTCCTAATGTCAGCTCCCTGACGGGTTTGCTTATGCACGCGGCTGATGATAAGTCTTTTATGACTGAGTACGATGGGAGTATTTTGTCAAATGTGAAAAGTGAGGGGGTGAATTATTCTTTATATTTTCAGTACGATAAAGGTTTTGCCAGGATGGGTATTTACAACTGTCCTATTGACCAAATACCGGCTTCTGGGTGTGACATTTTTTGTGATGAGATAGCATATATTTTTGTAGGACCGAAAAGGACCGGTCTTTGGGCCGCTGGTAAAGATGATCAGGTGAATTTTGGGATTTATGTCCAGATTAAAAATGCAATTATGCTGCCTACAGTGCAAGGTCAATGGTTTTTTGAGATGATGAAATGGTTTGCTGTAATGTCTGGCGAGCTTCATTCTGATGCTTCTGAACAGCTGAAATATTGGGGCGGCAAGTAAGTCTTAGAATATCGCGCTTAGGTTAATCTCGCACGCTGCTACTGGTGTTGTTATTCCGAATTGTTGTAGTACTGCTGGGTGTATTTCTCCTATGAATCCTGCTTGTTTTCCGTTTACTATTAGTTTTGCTGCTCTTCCTGGGATGAAGCAGTCTAGTTCGTATTCTTCAAAGCTGTATTCTGTTTTTGTGTTTTTTAGTGTTGATTCTACTGCCTGTCTTAGTTCTGTGAATGTTGCTGTTGAGTGCGCGCTTACTGCTGCGAGGTGTTGTTCGTCTTTTGCTTCTTTTGTTGTTATTAGTCCTTGTTCGAATATTTTTTGCGGGTAATCTACATGTTTGTTTTTTGCTAGGAATTCGAGCAGTATCGGCAGTATCCAGGTTCTTACGCAGGAGTATGTTAGTGATACTGGATTTTCTATTTCTATTGTTCCTGTGTCTTTTATTTTCATTTTGTTGTAGAGTAAATCTTTGTTTGATAGTATTGCGCTCATGATTTCCTGGTAGCCTAGTCCTATCCATAATTCTCTTTGCGTGTCTACGAATTCTTGTATTGGGAATGTTTTTCCTATTGTGTATGTTGTTTGTGGCATTGGTTCGAATTTGTCGTATCCGTATGCTATTGCCACGTCTTCTATTATGTCTACTTCGTGCATTATGTCGTTTCTATAGCTGGGTATTGTGACTGTTCCTTTTTTGTAGTCATAGCCCATTTTGTTGAGTGTTTTTTTGAGTTCTGTTGAGTTTAGTTTTATTCCTAGTAGTTTTTCTATTTCTTTTTCATTTATCCTCATTTTTTTTGTTGCAAGTGTTGGTGTTGTTGTTTTTCTATGAGGGTATCTTATTGCTAGTGACTGTATTTTGAATCCTCTTTCCGCTAGTGCATACGCGAATATGTTTGCCACTAGGTTTACTGATTCCTCGTCTGTTCCTGTTGTGTCAAATAATAGTGCGTCGTCTCCTTCTATGAGTCTTCCTGTTTCCTCGCTGTTTATTATGGGTATCAGTGAAAGTATGTTTTTCTTTGAGTCTGAAAATACAGGATACAGGTTTTCTTTTTCTAGGAGGTGTGCGTATTCTTTTCCTTTTGGGTGTTTTTCTAGTACTTGTCTTAAGCTTATTTCTTGGTGGAAGTCTAATGGTGCAAATTTTTCGTCCGGGCTTGCTGCTCTGTAGGAGATTGGGAATGTTATGTTCTTCAAAGGATATACTCCTATTGAGATTTTTTCTCTTTTTTTGCCGAAGTTTTCTGCTAGTTTTTCTTGTAGTTGTATTAGCTGTTTTAGGAGATAGTCGTCTATTTTTTTGCCTGTTGCTGTGAAGCAGGCTATGTATGGCCTGATTTTCGTCAGTCTTTTGTCGAATAGGATTTCTTCTTTTGGTTTTTCTGTTTTTATTGTTGGGATTCCTTTTTCTTTTCCTAGGATGCATCTGAACAGTCTTGCTAGGCCTTCTACGCTCCAGAGGTATGGTTGGTTTGTGTCGTTGAATTTTACTGTTATTTCTGTTGTGAGTTTTGCTTCTAGTTCTGCTTTTGCGTATTCTAGTAGCTGTGTTAGTTTGTTTTCGTCTAGTTTTTGCCCTACTAGTTTGTTGAGGTCTTCTGGTGCGAATGTTATTGTTGGCATTTTATATCACCGGTGTGTTTCGTAAAAAGTTTAGGTCTTGTGAGAATAGTTCTCTGATGTCTTTTAGTCCCAGTTTGAACATTCCTATTCTGTCTATTCCTAACCCCCATGCGCATACGCTTATGTTTTTGCCTACTAGTGGCATTACTACTTCTGGTCTGAAGATTCCCGCGCCTCCCAGTTCTATCCATCCTAGTTGTGGGTGTTTTGCGAATAGTTCTGCGCTTGGTTCTGTGAATGGGAAGTATCCGGGAACTATGCGTATTTCTTCTGTGTCTGCGAATTCTTTTGCGAACATTTTCAATAATCCTACTAGGTGTCTGAACGTTAGTCCTTCTTCTACTACTATTCCTTCTGTTTGGTTGAAGTCCGGCAGGTGTGTTGCGTCTATTACGTCGTGTCTGAACACTCTTGTTATTCCGAAGTACTTGCCTGGTATTTTGAGTTCTTTGGATGCAAGCATTCTTGAGCTGCATGCTGTTCCTTGTGTTCTTAGCACGTGTCTTAGTGTTCTTTGCGGGTCGAAATTGTATTTCCATCCTGTGCTTCCTGTTTCGTTTCCGTTTTCGTGTGTTGCTTGTACTTTTTTGACTAGTTTTTCTTCTACTGTTCCGTATTTTGGTTCTTTTATGTAGTAGGCGTCGTGTATGTCTCTTGCGCTGTGGAATTGTGGCATGTATAATGTGTCCATGTTCCAGAATTCTGTTTCTACTAGTGGCCCGTTCATTTCTTCAAAGCCTATTGCCATGAATTTTTGTCTTACCCAGTCAAGGAATGCTCTGTAGGATTGTTTTTTTCCCCCTGAGACTGCTGGAACGTTGATTGTGACATCGTATCTTCTGAATGTTTTGTTTTTCCATTCTCCTGTTCTTAGTACCTGTGGTGTTATTTTGTCAAGGAATTTTTCGTCTCTGACTCCCATGGAGATTAGTTTTTTTCCTGTTTCTGTGAGTTTTGCTTTTTTGATTTTCTTTTGTTCGATTTTTATTATCTGTTTTCTTTTCTTTAGCTGGTCGAACACGTGTTTTTCTTCTGGTGACAGTTCTTTGAGATTCAGCGGGAATGTTTTTTTGAGAAAGTTTTCTTCCAGAAATTCTTTTTTTAAGATTTGTTTTCCTTTGTCTGTTATTTTGACTACTAGTTCTTTGTTTTTTAGGAGTATTATTGCTCCTTTTTGTCTTAATAGTCCTACGCATATGTTTACTTCTTCTTTGCTGAGTTTTGTTTTGTCTGCTAGTTTGCCTAGTGGTATTTCTTTTTCTTGTAGTGTTATGAGAAATTTTCGTTCTGGCAGTCCTTCTTTTAGGTAGTTTTCTCCGTTTTTGTCTAGTGTTATGATTTCTTGTGGTTCTGTTTCTATTGTGACTGCTTTTTTGTTTTCAAGCCATTGTAGGGCTCGCATTACTTCTACTTCCTGCAGTCCTGTTGCTGTTGAAAGGTCTTTTACATATGAATGTTGCGTGAGCTCTGGTAGCACGCGTCGTTCATATGGGTGCAGGCTTTGTGTTATCTTTTTGATGTCCATAAATAGAAAAAAAATTAATTTAAATTTTCGGGTCTTTCATTCCTTTCCATGCTGTGTTGAACATGCCTTCCAGAGCATTGGCAAAGAATGGGGTGTTTACCCATATTCCAACGTCGTATGTTGGATGGACTTCCTGGTCGTCCATTATCATAAAGATTAGTTCTTTGCCGTCTACTATGCAGAATCTTGCTTTGCTGTCTGTGTTTTTGACTTCTGCTACGTTTTTGATTTCTTCTACTGCTGGTTTTGTCTCTTTTGTTAGTGGTGCTGCGATTCTGATTTTTACCCCTTTCTTTTTGAGTTTCTCGAAGACGGGTCTTAGCCCCTCTACTTTTCTCATTAGTCCTTGTGGTGTTGTCATTATTGTGACGCTTTTTTCTGCTTTTCTGATTGCTAGTTCTAGTTGTGAGTAGAGGTTATGCCTGCCTCGCAGACTTCCTGATAGTTCTGTTGGTTCTACTAGTTCTACTCCTTGTGTGTGGAGCGCGTTTAGTTCTTCTAGTACTGCTGTTTTCTTCAAATCTTCTAGTCTTTTGACTCTTTCTAATGCTTCTTCGTTCAGGTTTTTCTTGACTCTTTCCAGGACTTCTGCTGGTGGTACTGCTATGTATTTGATTGGCTTGCCTAGTTTCATTATTACGAATCCTTTTCTTTCTAGGCTTTCTAGTACGTCGTAGCTTCTGCTTCTTGGTACGTTCGCGATGTCAGAAAGTTCTCCTGCTGTCGCAACTCCTCGTGATAGCAGTGCAGTCCATATTTTGACTTCGTACAGGTTTAAGACAAAATAGCGTCTTAATTTGCTTAAAAATTCTTCTTTAACTATCATCATACCTCCCCCCTTTTTGCGTCGGTAAAAACGGCTTTTTTCACTCCGTTTTTTCCGTAACACGTTTTTGTTATTCGCTTGAGGTAAAACGGTTTTATATTAAAACTTTTTGGTCGTACTTTATATGCACCACTCTGTACCGGTACTAATTTGCCTCAACTTCAGCAGGGGAATTGCTACTCTGAAGTTAATTATGCAAAGTCAGAAGGGGTATTTAAAGTTTTATTGCATGAAAACTGTTGTTTTGTAACATAGTGTTTGTATGTATAAGATGGGTTAGTCGTATGATAGTTTGTATCTTAGCAGCGCGGCTATCCCTCCTATTCCGTCTAGTTTTTTTCCGCCTGAGTGTTCTCCTGATATGATTGCTACTTTTCCTTTTTGTTTGTCTGTTGTTCTCATTATTTTGTCTGCCTGCTCAAACTTGTTTTCCTGTCTGAGTTTTTGTATTAGCGTGTCTGTTATTAGCAGTGTTTCTATTGCTCCTGCATTTGCTGCTTCTTCTGTTGCTTTCATTCCGTACACCACTGCTCCTTTTTTTGCTATTTCTGAAAGCACTTTTTCCACTAATACTATTTCTTTTGATGTTCTTTCTTGTTTTAGTGCTGTGCTGACTTCTTCTCTCTTCAGTACCTCGTTGATTGCTTGTTCGTCTGTTGATGAGCATGTTGCTTGTATGATTTTTTTCTTTAGGTTCTCGTTTTTTAGTTCTTTTAGTAGTTCTTCTTTCCAGAATGAGGGACTTGCCAGGATTATGTAGTCCAGTTTGTACCTTTCATTGTATTGTTCTAGTTGTTTGATTATTTGTTGGTAGAAGCTTGTTGTGATTTTTGTTGTGATTCTCTTTTTCTCAACTTCTCCTTTTATGTGGGATAATACTTCTGCTCCTGTTCTTTTCATTAGGGCAAAGTATGCTTCTTCTCTGTCGAATACGCATATTATGATTTTCGCCTGTTTGGCTTCTGTTGCTTCTTCTAGTCTGTCTAGTTGGTAGCCGTACCAGTGTTGTTTTATTATTGTGATTGTGCTTTTTGGTTCTATAGCAAACGTGTGGTAGCTTCCTCTTGGCACGTCCTCTGGTCCTTCTGTTATTTTGCCTCCTATTCTTAGCGTGTCTGCTGTGAATTCGACTTTTTCTGTTGTGATTGCCACGTACACCATTCTTTTGGTTGCTTCTGCTTCTTCTGTTGGTTTGATTTTTCTTGGTGTTTTGCCTTTTATTGTGTCGCCTGCATCGATTATTTGTGATAGGTACCATAGATCTTCTGGTGTTTCTACTAGTACTTTGATTTCTCCTTGTTTTAGGTTTTTGTGTGTTATTTTCATTTTTTGCTTTTTTTTCTTTTTGTTTTAAAAGGGTTTGCTACAAAACATTTATATATAATTCAGTCTGGTTGTTGAATATTAAAAAGGTGATGTTTATGAACAAGCGTGGCCAAGGATTCAGTACTGGTAGACCTGCTTCCGCCCTTATTGGGATTATTACTTTGTTGTTCATTTTCTATATTATTTTCTTGCCTCCTTCTGAGCGTAAGGCTTTGCTTGAGGGTGAGAATGTTTCAGATGTTGAAGGTACTGCTGGAGTGTTGCTTGATGTCGCTCCTGGTCGTTTGTCTTTTGTTGATAAGTCTGTTTTTGACCATCATGTTTCTAATGTTTACTTGGTTGAATCTCGTAATGCTGTTGTTTTCGCTAGGGAGAATCCTTTTGTAGTTTCTAAGGGCTTGTTTGGTGAGCAGCGCAAGACCCTGGTTTTTGGTGTTTCTAATTTGGCTGATACCGATAATGTTATTTTGAGTTTCCAGGCTGTTGAGCATTCTGGTACTTTGTTGATTTCTTTGAATGGCCAGTTGATTTTTGAGAGTGACGTTAAGGTTCAGAATCCGCCTCCTGTTAATCTGCCTAAGGGCTTGTTGAGGGATACTAATGTTTTGGAATTCTCTGCCAAAGGAGGTTTCTTTTCTAAAAAGCAGTATGCTCTTGCTGATGTGAAGGTTGTTGGTGACATAACTGATGTTGCCAGGCAGATGGCGACTAATACTTTTACTGTTTCGAATACTGAGCATGATAACTTGGAATCCTCATTTTTGGACTTTTTCCCGATTTGTGATCAGCGCGCGGTTGGTATTTTGACTATTGAGCTTAATGGCAAGATTATTTATTCTGCTGTTCCTGCTTGTGATAGTTTGAACAGGCAGGATTTGTTTGCTGAGGACTTGCGTGTTGGCAAGAATACTTTGATTTTCAGGATTTCTAGCGGAAGTTATCGTGTTGAGCAGATTCGTGTTCGCACTATTTTGAAGCCTGTTAAGGCTTTTATTGACTTCTTCAACGTTAAGAGCAGTTTGTACAATGATGTTTTGGATAAGGACCGCCAGATTATGTTTTTGATGGAGTTTGTTGATGACGATGTTACTAAGCGCGCTGAGTTGAACATTAACGGCAGGTTTTTTGCTGTTAACCAGCGCGATGCTAAGTACGAGCGGGATATTAGCTCTATAATCCGCGAGGGTAACAACTACATTGAAATCAAGCCGCTGACCGAGCTTGATATTGTCAAGCTGCAGGTTCGTGCGGATTAGGCAATGTCTAATGGCACTCCTCCATCACCGCCTCCTTCTACTCCTCCTGCCGAACCTCCTATAACACCTAGTCCGGCCCCTGCTCCAAGTCCTGCTCCTTCAGCTCCTGCTGAAAAAAGTCCAGAGGATATTGAAAAGGAGCTTTCTAAGGCTAAAAAAGAAGCTGGCGCCGCTGTTGGAATGGCTGTTTTGACTGAAGGCGCTGCCGCTCCTGAAGCCGCAGCTGCAGCTGCTAAGGTTAAAGCTCTTGAAAAGGCTTTGAAAGAGGCTAAGGAAAGGGAGAAAAAAGCAAAAGCCGGTGTTGAGACCGCCACAGCTGCTACCGATAAATCTAATGTAAAAAAGTTGTTGGCTCAGCCTGCTGTTATTTTGATTGTTGGTATCTTTGCGTTTTTGTATCTTCGTTTTTCTGGTTATACTACTCTTTCAAATTGGGTCGGTATTTCTGTTTTGGGCAGCGTCGTTATTGGTGTTATTTTCAAGGAGCCTAAGAAGGGTTTTATTTTCTTGCTGCTTCCTTTTATGATTGGTTTTCTTGATTATTTGAAGATGTTGACTCCTATGAATACTATTCTTACTGTTAGTTTTACTGCTATGGTCATGTTGTTGTCTTTTGATGTAGCTCGGCAAAAAATCAATGTTATTTTGAATTTTGGCGTTTATATGATTGGAGGTTTTTTAATTTTTTTCTTGTCTGCTTGGGCGCAGATGCAGCTTGGCACCTCTTTCCCTCATATTATCACTACAATTTTAATTCTTTGTTATTTTGTTTTTGTTTTGGTTGCTCAGAAGAAGTTTTACGTTAAGTTTTTGGCAGTTATGATTAATGTTTGCTTTTTTGTGGTTATTTTTTCAGTTCCTACTTTAATTGGTAATCCGGACAGCGCAGTATATAATGCTGTCATCGCTCAGCGTGATGCTTGGATTAATATGTATTCTAGCGGCATTACTGCTGGAAAGCAGGTTGTTAAGGGTGTTGAAACTCAGTACTTGTACGCATTGGGCGACTATGAGGAGGGTGTTGAGGCGCAGAGTGAGCGTCCTCTTGGCGTGTTTTTGGAGAATGTTGGTGTGACTGCCAAGTTTGTTTCCATTTTGGATACTGTTGATGTTTTTGCTCGGCTTCGTGCTGAGTCTTTCAAGACTGATCGTCCCTTGAAGATTAGTGTTGCTTGTTATCCTGAGGACAAGCCTGATATTTTTGGTGATATAACGCCAAGGGCTGCTTTTGAGGTTGAGGAGTATGAGAGCCAGGAGATTGATTGTTTGATTGATGCTGATGAGCTTGGCGCTGCTGCTACTCATAATATTTTCTTGGAGGCTTCTTTCTCGTTTACTACTGGTTCTTTTTTGACTACTTATTTTATGCCTCAGGAGCGTATTAGGGCTTATATGCGTCAGCATCCTGAGCCTAATGCTAATCCTCTTGACCAGTGGCAGATTACTAACAAGAATCCGATTGCTGTTTATACTGGAGGTCCTTTAAAGATTGGGTTGGGTGTTGG
>JAHWHB010000035.1 GCA_019323575.1 Candidatus Woesearchaeota archaeon | reverse complement strand
TCAATCTGGGGTGTTGGTCCTGAGACTGCTGACTCTATTATTTTGTATGCTGCTGAAAAACCTAGTTTTGTTATTGACGCTTACACAAAAAGGATTATGTCAAGATTTGGCGTCTGTAAATCTGATGTTGATTATCACGTACTGCAGGATTATTTTCACAAAAAGCTTGAAAAAAATCACGAGCTGTTCAACGAGTATCATGCACTTCTAGTCGAGCTTGCGAAAAGGAATTGCAAAAGAAAGCCTGAATGTTTTTCTTGTCCATTACACAAAAGTTGTAAGAAAGTTTTATAACATAATTCTGTTTCTTAAACTTCATGAGCGTGATTGACAAGCTTAAGTTCTGGAAAAAAGAGGAGGAAGCGCCTCCTGAGTATCCTAAGACTCCTGAGTTTACCCCTCCTCCAGAGACTCCTCCTGCGGGAATGGAGCATCTTGGTATGCCAAGGCCGACTCCTGGTTTGGAGCCTCCTGCAGAGCCTGGTTTTGAGCCTTCTTTCGCGCCGCCGAAAGCGTTTGCTCAGCAGGCTTCTATGTCTTCTGAACAGCAGTTGCAGTTGATTAATTCAAAGCTTGATACTATTAAGGCGCAGTTGGAGACTGTGTTGCAGCGTCTTGAGCGATTGGAGAAAAAGGACGAGCTTAGTCCTTATCAGCAGAGATGGCGAAACATTTGAGTTTTTGGGGTATTGCTTTATTGGTTTTTGTTCTTGACAGGATTTCAAAGTTTTTTGTTGTTTCTTATATTCCTTTGAATTCTTCCATTGACTTGAAACTTTTTTCTCTGACTCATGTTCTTAATACTGGTACTTTGTTTGGTTTGTTGAAGAATGCTTCATGGTTTTTTGTAATCTTCACTGTTGCTGTTATTGTTTTTCTTATCCTGAAATACAAAACGTTCTCGTCTGATTTGCAACCTGTTCTTGGTCTTATTCTTGGTGGCGCTTTTGGTAATCTTTTCGATCGTCTTGTGTATGGCGCTGTTATTGACTTTATTGATTTCCATTTTTGGCCTGCTTTTAATATGGCTGACTCTGCTATTTCGATAGCGGTTGTTTGGTTGTTAGTAAGGGAATTCGTACATAAGAAACGCAAAGTTTAAATACATCTAGTATACATAAACCTATATTAGTCGAGACGGTCAAAAGAGGTGAAACTAATGGCTGATGAACATAAAGGTATTGCATTGGTAATTCTTGGCGTAGTAGCTATCATTGCCATTGTTGGTCTTGTGTTATTGTTCGTGAGACATAATACAGCAACTGGCGAAGGAATTTACGGCGGTGCTATTAAAGAAGTTGCATTCCCAAATTGGGTTGGCAGGGGAGTCCCTGCGAATCGTCCTGGCGAAGAGGCTTTGTGGCCTTCAACTGTAAGCCGTGATTTGACAACACATTGGAACTGGGAAGGAAATCCGAAAAGAAATCCAATCGGTGATGTTCCAAGTCCAATGGTAAAATGTGGCAAAGGTGGAATGTTGGTTCCATACAGCGATGAGCTGCCTGCATATTACAGGTCAAGAGGCTTTGCAGTTATTGAGACTGGTGACAAAGCAGGATTGTGTGTTTACGCGCCCGAGACGATGGTCGGCGGAGTTGCTGGCTACATATAAAAACAGTCAGAACGATTGTACGTTCTGGCAAAACGAAAAGTATATAAATCAGTGTGTGCTTAACACACAAAACGATTAAGCAAAACTGAAAACGAGGTGATTGCTTGTGGTAGAAGAAAGCGGAAAAGGTATTGCATTGGTGATTCTTGGCATAGTAGCGATTATCGCAATTGTTGGCCTTGTGCTCCTGTTCACCGGTGCACGAAAAGCGGCAGTTGGAGAATTCGTTGTGCCAGCAGCCAAAGAGTATGGTGGTGCGATCAAGGGTATAGTTGACCCGTATGCAAGAGCATTCTCAGGAAGAGCATATGAATACCCATCAGGTGTTGTAGAGCCTTTCATGGGACAGACAGAAGGTAGAGCTGGAGCATGGTATGGTTCATATGGTGACATTACTGCTAGAGAACCTGGAAGCGAACAATATGAGGGCTTCGTAAGCTACAACAGGCAGCGTGAGGAGATTCCATCAGTTGCTGGTTGCCAGTATGTTTCAGAGATTACCTTTGGAACTGCAAGATTCGGCACCCCTGTTGAAGCAAGCCAAGAGTACAATGCCTACCTAGGAATGGGAAGAAAGTGCATTGTCTTGGACGAGTTGAAACTAGCCGACCCAGATGTCTATGCAAACAGGTATGGTTTGATGAGAGACAACGTTCTTGCTGGAAAGCAGGCTGTTGTACAGGCATTCCACAAGAGCCCATACGCTTGCTGCGAAGACGCTGGCTTGACAGGAATTGTCTAAATTCCTTAATTTTTTTCTTTTCTTTTTTTGAGTGCAACGAGAAAAAAGTGTTCTATGATGGAGTCAGAGACTTTTTATGGAAGCGTTTGAATTGTATTCTATCTATGTGATTATCACTCTTGTGTTAGGTCTTTCTATAATGTTGTACATTATTAACTTGTGAGTGGTGTTAAACCTTTTTTAAGTATTAATCATGCGGTGTAGTTATGGCAGCTGAATTGTTGTTTGAGGTTTCTTGGGAGGTCTGCAATAAGGTTGGCGGTATTTTTACTGTTATCCAAAGCAAGCTTTTGCCTATTAAGGAGCGCTATGGTGATAATTATTTCTTGATTGGTCCTTATTTCCCTAAGAAGTCTTGGGGTATTTTTGAAGAGCGCCTGCCTCCTGAAGAGTGTAAGGGGGTGTTGGAAGAGTTAAAGAAAGAAGGTATAGAGGTTCATTGCGGCTCCTGGATTACAAAAGGCAATCCGAACGTGTTGTTAATCGATTTTTCTAATTTCTCTGCTCAGAAGGATGATATTAAGCGTAAATTGTGGGATTGGTATCAGATTGATAGTCTGAATACTGAGTGGTATGATTTTGATGAGCCTGTTGTCTGGGCGTATGCTGTTGGCAGGCTTCTTGAGAAGCTTAGTCAGGTGTATTCAGGCAGGAAGATTGTTGCTCAGTTTCATGAGTGGCTTGCTGGTGCTGCTTTGCTTTATTTGCGTCATAATGATGTGAAGATAGGTACTGTTTTTACAACTCATGCTACCACTCTTGGCCGTTCTCTTGCGATGCAGGAAAAAGATATATATGAGGATTTGGAGAAGATTGATTCTGATAGTGAGGCAAAGAAGCTTGGTCCTTCTGTTTGGGCTAAGCATTTGTTGGAAAAACAGAGCGCACAAAATGCTCATGTGTTCACAACTGTAAGTGAGATTACTGGTATTGAGGCCGGGCATTTTCTTGGCAGAAAGCCCGATGTTTTGTTGTTTAATGGTCTTGACATGTCTAAGTTTCCCACGTTTGAAGAGGCTTCAGTCAAGCACAGGCTGTTCAAGAGCCGCATTAAGGAGTTTTTGATGTATTATTTCTTTCCTTACTATAATTTCGATCTTGATAATACTTTGATTTATTTTCTTGCCGGAAGATATGAGTTTCATGATAAGGGGATTGATATTTTCATTAAGGCGTTAGGAAAACTCAACGATCAGTTAAAGAATGAGAAGTCTGAAAAGAGGATTGTTGCGTTTTTCTGGGTTCCTGGCAATATTAAAGCCATACGTCCTGAGCTTCTTGAGAGTCGTTCTTATTTCCAGGATGTTAAAGATAGCATTGATGATGTTCATGAAGACATTCATAATCGTTTGTTGTACTTGTTGACCTCTGGCAAGGATTTTTCCAAGGAGAATCTTTTTGATGAGGATTT
>JAHWHB010000034.1 GCA_019323575.1 Candidatus Woesearchaeota archaeon | reverse complement strand
AAAGTCTGATGAAAGCACTACTTATGCCAGCCGTGATGTTGCTGCTTTGATTGACCGTATTGATGAGTTTAATTTTGACTCAATTTTGTATGTTGTTGGTCATGAGCAGTCTTTGCATTTTGAGCAGTTGTTCAAACTTATGAAGATGCTTGGTTTTGAGAAGACTTATGTTCACATTGCTTTTGGTTTGTATCTTTCTCCTGAGGGCGGCAAAATGGCTACGAGAAAGGGCAAGGCTGTTTTCATGGAGGACGTGCTTGAGGAAACAATTGCTCTTGCGAAGAAGACTATTGAGGAGAAGAATCCTGATTTGAAGAATAAGGATGAGGTTGCTCGTTCTGTTGCTGTTGGCGCTATTTTCTTTGGCGACTTGTTGAATGATCGTGTCAAGGATGTTGTTTTTGACTTGAAGCGCATTCTTTCTTTTGAGGGTGATACTGGTCCTTATTTGATGTACACTCATGCTCGTGCTGCGAGTATTTTGAAGAAGGCGAAGTTCAAGTCCAAATCTTTTGATGCTTCTTTGCTGCAAGAGCCTTCTGAAATCAAGGTTATCAAATTGTTGTCTAAGTTTTCTTCAAGGGTTGAGGATTCTTTGAAGCAGTACAAGCCTCATATTCTTGCTCAGTATTTGATTGAGTTTGGCCGCGCGTTTAATGAGTTTTATCATAAGTGTTCCTGTATGGGTGAGAAGGATAAGAGTGTTCAGGTTGCGCGTTTGACTCTTGTTGAGGCTTCCCGCCAGGTTATTGAGAACGGTTTGCGCTTGCTTGGCATTTCCGCGCCTGGTGAGATGTGATGAAGTATTTCGGTCCTGAAATCATTCTTCCGTTGTCTGAGTCCGGCTTTAGTCCTTCTTTGCAAAAAGTTGACAATATTGCTGATGCCGAGCTTGTTTTGGCTGATGATGTTTCTGGTTTTTTGAAAGACAAGGATGTTGTTTTGTTTTCTGCTGATGCTTCTTTGCTGAACTCTTGCAGGAATGGTGTTCTTCTTGGCGGTCATTTCTTGTCTGGGAAAGAAAGGGAGTTTTTGAAAGCTAAGAACATTAAGTTTTTTCCTGTTAATTCTATCATTCATGAAGGTATTTCTAATGTTTGTGATGCTGTGATGGAGGCTTCCAGGAGTTTTTCTTCTTTTTGTTTGTGTGTTTCTCTGTCTGTTGTTGAGCTTCCTGGCGGTTTGTCTGTTAGGGAGTTGTTGTATTTCCTTCAAAGGTTAAGGGTTCTGAAGAATTATTCCTGTGCTTGTGTTCTTGGAAGTCCTTCTGTTTTGACTGGTAAACTGTTGTCTGAGCTAGCGAAACCTTTTTAAACAGTTCCTATATGGTGTTTCTTTATGGGGCGTATTAAGACTCAGTTGATTAAGAGGCTCACGTTTGAGCTTATGAAGCAGTATAGGGATAGGTTCACGACTGAGTTTGAGGAGAACAAGAAGATAGTTGGCGGACTTATTGGTGACGCGAGTAAGAAGATCAGGAATGCGATTGCAGGTTACGTTACTCGTCTGATGAAGACTGGAGAAGAATAAACCGGGGGTGTTTAGGGATGGCAGAAGACAACAGTATTTTTATTGGAAACAAGCCTTTTATGAACTATGTGACTGGTGTTGTGATGCAGTTTACCACAAACCAGGCGCCTGAGGTGATTATCAAGGCGCGCGGCAAGTTTATTTCTCGTGCGGTTGATGTTGCTGAGGTTGCTACTAAGCGTTTCTTGGACAGGAGTGTTGCTATTGGTGATATCCGTGTTAATTCTGAGGAGTTCACCAATCGTGAAGGTAGGCAGGTCAGGGTCTCTACTATTGAGATTTCTTTGACCAGGTTGTAAGCTCTGACTATAATTATAGCAACGTTTTTATATAGTTGAATTTTCGTTAGGTTTGGGAAAAGGGGAATTTACTGTGAGAAAAGAGGCGCAGAAACTGTTTGTAGTAGCGGTTATCTTGTTAGTATTAGTTGTACCTGTGGCTGCTGGCGGCGGTTTTTTCTCTGGCTTTTTTGGCTGGCTTAAGGATTTCTTTTCAGGAAGTCCTACTGGCGCGCAGGTTTTCCAGCCTGTTTTGACTGGTGTTTCTCCTTCGAGTGTTGCTCAGGGTGCTGTTGCTCCTTTGCTGTTGTATGGTAGTTTTACCAATCAGACTGCCAGTGTTTCCTCTGCTGACATTTTTATTCTGAATCAATCAATATTGAACAGTTCTGTTATGGAGGTCTGGCTGCGTGTTGGTGTTTTCGCCAATGGCTCTTATAATCTTTCTGTCGGGAATGATTCTGTTTCTTTCAGTATTTCTGAAGGTCCTCTTGACCCTTCTACTATTGTTTATGATTTTAATGTTTCCAATGTTTCTTTTGGTGTTAATATTTCTGCTTCTGATTTTGTTAATCCTGCTCAGATTACGATTTCTAATGGCAGTCTGACTTTTGTCAGTAATGTTTCTTCTGTAAAGGTTGATTTGATTGGTGTTGTTTCTTCAGGCAGTACGTTTAGTCTTTTGTTTTCTGCGCCTTCTTTTAATTCCTCTTTGTATGTTCCTTCTTTGAATTTGAGTTTGAGTTTTGCTGAGTCTTTCAGTCCTTCTGTTCAGGTTGATGAGTCTTTTGGTTTGTCTTCTTTTAATGTTCAGAATTATCCTGCTGCGTGTCCTTGGATTATGCCTCCGCCTGCTTGTTGTCCTCCTATTTTTGGCGCTTGTCCTGCCGGGTTTCTGTGTGGTTCTGATTTGGTGTGTGAGCCTGAGGCTTTTGGCGGTTTTCCTGCTCTTCAGGCTTGTCCTCTTGGTACTTCTTTGTGCTGGATTACTAATTTCCCGGCGTTAGGTGTTCAGGACGTGTGTGACTCTCTCCATATAGGTCCTTATGGTCCTTGCGGCGGTGTTTTCCCTCCTGCAGGTACTGCGTGTACTCCTCCTTGGCCTCCGGTTGGCACTTGCACTATTCCTGCATATTTGTGTCCTGCCGGAGCTATGTTTTGTGCTCTTGGGCTTGGTTATAAGAGGTGTTCTATTTGCGGTGATGGTTTTGTTCAGCCTAGCGAGAAATGCGATCCTCCTGCTCCTGGTCCTGATCCTGTGAATTGTCCGGGTTCTAATTTTTGTAATGCTAATTGCCAGTGCGCTCCTCAGCCTGCTGGTGGCGGGGGTGGTGGCGGTGGAGGGCCGTATATTAAGCGTTGTTATAAGAATCCTGGGTTGTGCGAGCAGGTTGATGAGGTTGCCTCTGGCATTCGTTCTCCTCAGAATTTCCGTCCTTGGAGTGTTGCTGTTGCCTCTCCTGCTGGTGAGCTTTTGACAAATCCTGAGATTGATGCTGGTTTCCCTTCGTTCCAGGCTTGCTGGGACCAGAATGTTGGTATGGAGATGTTTGGTTCTGATGAGCATTACCTGGATGCTTTTACTGTTGCTGGCAGTGATGGTTTGCGCCGCTGGGCTGTTCTGCCCGAGGGTTACCCTCCTGCTGATGCTGAGTTTTATTATGAGAAGCAGGCTGAGTTTAAGTCTAGGCTTGGTGAGCGTTCTAAGTATTATGGTGTTGTTGATGAGCCTGCGGAGATGTGTGTTTCCGGTCCGCACATTATTGCTGTTTCGAAAGCACAGTGTGATGTTTCTGATGGTGTTCTTTCGATTTATTGGACTCGTGGCTGGTATCATTATTGGAAGCAGCCTATTGACAGGATTGACTTTTTGAGTACTGGTTATGTGATGTCTTCTGAGGGCTTCCCTGCTTATTTAATCGAGTCTAAGGGTCCTAAGCCTGACTTGTCAGTTACTGACATTATTGACGGGCTTGTTGACGGCCGCACTGATTCCTGCAAGTCTGATGATGAGGAGTGTGTTCAGACTGTTAAGAAGGTTTTGAAGAATCCTCCTGCTGAGTGGCGTCTTGTTTTGAAGTCTATAGCACAGGACACCCAGCAGAAAAAGGACGTTCAGGTTTTCACTCTTTCTCCTGATGACTGCACTGTTTGCCCGTTGTATATTGCTGTTGATGGTGTTGAGTATCCTAATCCTTGCTGTCAGGAGAATTCTAATGTTCCTTCTGCGTGTTGTGATGAGAATAATAATTTCTTGCAGGGCCGGCTTCTTTCCAAGTCTTCCGGACAGTGTTATTCTGTTAGTAAGATAATTGATGGTCCTAAGGAGAATGTCTGTCTTGTTGGTCAGAACATGTGTGATATTTCTTCTCCTGGTTTTATTTTTGACAAGTCTGCCGGTTTGTATAATCAGTTTGGCTGGACTGCTGTTGGTGTTGATTGCAGTGTTGTTTTTGATCCTTTCTCGCAGTCTTTTTACGGCAGTGCTTTTAGTGATGCTGTTGATGTCTGCCCTCCTGTTCCTGTTGAATGCGTTGATGGTGAGAAGAAAACTGTTGGCGAGCGGGTTGGTATTTGCCGTCCGGCTGTTTTGGAGTGCCAGGATGAGCATTGGGTTGTTGTTGAGCCTGGTGTTGCCCCTCGTTTTGAGGTTTGCAACGGCAAGGATGATGACTGCAATAATCAGATTGATGATATTTTGTTGTGTGAGTGTCCTGGCAGCAGGGCTACCCAGCCTTGTTTTGCTGATTCCTCGACTCCTGTGCAGACTTGCGAAAACAGGCGTGGTCATTATTTCTGGGATGATTCAGAGTGTGGAAGAAGGGAAAGGGATAAGACTGTGAATGTTGCTGAGCCTGCTCCTGATCAGTTTGCTGTTCAGACTGTTTCTGGTTTTGGTGTTCCTTGCGGTACTGATGAGTTTTCTTGTTGTGTTGCTTTTAACAAGCAGACTGACGGCGATATTATTTTTGATGAGAGTGTTGTGAGTGTTCCTGAGGGTTTTGTCCCTGTTGGTTCTTATCGTGTTCAGAATTGTGAGGGCAGTGATATTGATATTGCTATGAATGTTGTTCCTGTTGAGTCTGCTGTTGCTGTTTTCAGGAGTGATAAGGAGAAGAAACTGCCTGTTGGTTTGAAGACTACTTTGGATTGTGCTGGTTTTGATTATCAGCTTTTGTCTGATAAGTCTGTTGTTCCTGAAATTATTTTGAAGGAGATTTCTGAAGGTGTTGTTTTGTCTGAGGATTCCAAGCTGTTGTCTGCTCTTGGTGTTAAGGTTGAGTTTTCTGGTGATGTTGATGGTTTGAAGGTTGGTTTGAGGAATGCTGATGTTAAGATTAGGAATAAGGGTCTTGTGACTATTGGCGCTCCTTTTGAGCTTGATTTCGAGCCTAGGGAGAATGTTAATGTTCGTATTTCTGCTCCTTTGATTTTGAAGAAGAATATTGATATGTATTCTTTGGGCTTTTATGTTTTGCAGGACGGTGAGTGGAAATATCTCGGCGGCTCTGTTGAGAATGACATGTTTGTTGTTGATGTTGATGATGTTGCTCAGTATTCTCCTTTTGTTTTCATGATTGCCGGCAGCAAGTGCAATGGCTGCGAGCAGGCTTATTTGACTATGGCCCGCGATGTTAATTCTCCTGTGCTTGTTGTTCTTGTTCATGGTTTTATGAGCGCACCTGATCTTGCGTGGAAGAGTTTCTTGAAGCAGTTCCGTGATGAGGAGGTTGCTGTTGATGTTGGTGTGTTTGCTTATCAGGGTATGAGGCCTGATGATGCTGTTGTTGCTTTGAATGAGAAGCTGCGCGCGGTTTCTGGTGATTATAACAAGATTGTCTTTATTGCTCACAGTCTTGGCGGTCTTATAACACAGAGGTTCTTGCTTGATAATCCTGATATTGTTCCCAAGGTTGATGCTGTTATTGTTGCTGGCACTCCTTTTGAGGGTACTGCTGTTGCCGGTGCTGCTGAGAACATTTTTGATTTGTTTGCTGTTTTGTTGGATAATGATGATAATTCTCCTATGTTTGGTGTTCATAAGGAGACTTTGGAGGCGTTGCAGGTTGGCATGCCTGAGCCTTTTCCCAATGTTAAGTCTTTTGCTTTGGTTGGCACTCGTGACTTGCTTGGTTTTGGTTCTGCTTTTGGCTTGGGTACTCCTAATGATGCGATGGTTGAGGCTTCAAGTGCTACCAAGGCTGGCGAGTTCAGGCGGGTTTGTGTTGATGTTTTGGAGCACCCCCAGAATCATTTCATGTTGAACAGGGCTGCTGATGAGCGGTATACTTTGTTGTACTTTTTGAGGGAGCTTAGCTCTGATTTCAGGCTGCGTGCTCCTTCGCAGATGTATGCTATGTTGAGGATTGAGAACTGCGAGCCTGGTGAGGTTGTGATTTACGGTAAACCTGTTAATTCCAAAGTGCTTCCCGCGCCCTACGGTTGTGAGGATTCTACCTGTGGTGATGGTGTCTGCCAGACTACTGAGAATGTGAATAATTGCGAGAGGGATTGTTTGCCTCCTCGTAAGGAGTTTGCTGTTGGTCTCTGCGGTGTTTCTTCGTGGGCTGTTAATATGCTGTTGTTGTTGACTGTGCTGCTTGTTATTGGTTATGCTTTGCGTGCTTTCCGCAAGCCGTCTTCTGCTTTGATTTGGATTGTTTACTTGTTCTCTGGCTTTTCGCTTGTTGGCTTGATAGGTAATCTTGTATTGTGCGGCACTGTTCCGTTTGTTCCTTTGATAATATTTGGTATTGTGATGTTGATTTTGCTGATTGATTATTACGTTAAGTTTATTCCGCGTTTCTATAGGTGGCATTAGAAGCTGTGCAGACGTATGCTGGCGGCAGGTTTAGCCATACTCTTTTTCTTTCTACGTGTTTGAAGTGTCTTTCCAGCATTTCTTGTCCTGTTTTTTGGTGGCATAGTTGTATGCATCCGTATTTCATCACGTCTTGTATTCCTTTGAATAATTGTGTTCTTTGTTCTTCTGAGAGTAGTATTATTGGTATTCCGCTGACTACGTAGTCTGCTTGTTGTACGTATCGTCTGAGTTCAAATGCGTTTCCGTTGATTGTGTATAATCTTTTGTCCTTTATTCTTTTTAGTTTTTGGTAGAATTTGTTGTTTATTTCGACTGCAGTTAGTTTTGCTGTTGGTTTCATGTTTTCCAGCAGTACTCTTGTTACTATTCCGTTTCCTGGTCCTAATTCTACTATTCTGTCTGCGAGTTCGAAGTCTATTGGTGCTGCCATTTTTTTGGCAACTCTTCTTGTGCTCGGGAACAATGATGATATTTGTATCGGGTGTTTGAAAAATTCTAAAATATGCGACATTTTTTTGTTTTTGGAGACTAAAGCTTTTAAATCAATCGTTTGTTATTGTATTATAACGGGCCTGTAGTCTAATGGATAGGACACTGGGCTTCGGTCAGCAGCGTGCTGTGAAGGTCTCTGAGCTAACTGTTGCAGGACACCCAGGAATCGGGGTTCGAATCCTCGCAGGCCCGTTTTTTCTATAGTAAGCTTTAAATTTCTGTTTAGTTTTCTGCTGTTATGGCCTTTCATTTTTCGCGCTGGAGGTTCTGGTATGGTTATTTAGTTATTCTGCTGTTGTTTTTGGTTGCCATCTGGTTTTATGACAGTGGAGGGGATGTTCCTGCGTTTATTTTTGCAGGGATTGGTGTTGTTTTGTTGCTGGTGTTTGAGTTTTTTATTCGTACTGAGCGTTTGAGCATTGATGAGTCTGCTGTTATTCTTACTAAAGGTTTTTTTTCCAGGGGTGTTGTTCGTGTTTCTTATAACACGATTTCTAATGTTTCTGTTAACCAGTCTTTTTTGCAGCGCATTCTTAATTACGGTGATGTTATGATTGATACTCCCGGCGGTCCTGGCGCTGAGATTGTTTTGTCAAGTTTTCAGAGTCCTTATAAGATTGAGAAGTTGATTGATGAGCGCATTCAGAAGGCGCATGCCGCTCATAAGCACGTGGTGAAGAAATGAGGGTTCATGATTTTGCGAAGTATTTTTTTGATCTTGCTTTGAGTGTTTTTTGGATTTATGTTCCTATGTTTGTGTTTGGTTTGAGAAATTCTGATTCTGCTGTGATTTTTTGGTTTATTGATGTTGTTTCTTTGGCTGTTGTTCTTTATTATTTGCACGCTGTTGGTGCTCATTCTATTTATTCAAATAGAAAATAAAAAAAATTATTTTGCGAGTGCTTTTTCTATTACTTGTTCGAATGCCTCGTATGGCTGTGCTCCTCTTACTGCTTCTCCGTTTATGAATGACATTGGCGTTCCTGTTACTCCTGCTGCCTGTCCGTCTGCCATGTCTTTCTTTACTTCTGCTTCTTTTTCTCCTGAGTCAAGGCATTTGTTGAACTTGTCTGCGTCCAGTTCCAGTTCTTTTGCGTATTTCTTTAGGTCGTCTATGCTCAATGCGTTCTGGTTTTCGAATAGTTTGTCGTGGTATTCCCAGAACTTTCCTTGGTCGTGTGCGCATTCTGATGCTTCTGATGCTTTTTGCGCGTTGTTGTGGAATGGCAGCGGGAAGTCTCTGAATACTATTTTGACTTTGCCGTCTTTCACGTATTTTTCTTCTATTTTCTTCATTGATTCTTCGACTCTTGCGCAGTATGGGCACTGGTAGTCGCTGAACATGATTATTGTGACTGGCGCGTCTTTGTCTCCTTTTACTGCGTCGTCATCAATGCTTACTTCTATTTTTGCTGGCGCTGCTGGCGGTGCTTCAGGCGCTGCCGGCGCTGGTGCTGCAGCGGGTTGTGCTGCTGGCATGCCTGTTTTTCCTAGCTGGAATACTCCGTATGCTGTTACGAGCTGGAGTATTACCATCAGGCTCAGTAATATTATCATTGTTTGTTGTTTGTCCATATTTTCCCCTCCTCGTGGTTTTGTTATTGGCGCTAGAATTGAGTATTTAAGTTTTTATGGTCTGTTTCATATGTGTTTCTCTATGGTTTCTTTGACCAGTTCTGCTTCTTCTTGGTCTCGTGCTGTTGTTTTTAGGTACAGGTTTGAGCTGAATGAGTTGTTTGTGTATAGTAGGTGTATGGTCCAGGTGTGTGATGTTTCGTTGTTCGGCATTTTTTCTTCAGGCGCGTATATTTTTTTGATTCTTGTTTCTTTTGCTGATTCCTGCCATGAGAATGTGATTGTGTCTATTGTGTTTATTCTGGCTATTCTGTGCACGAATTCTGTGAATCCTGGCGGCTGGTGGTGGTTGTAGAAGTCTGTGTGTATTTTTGCGAGGTAGTCTTTTTCTGATGTTGGGATTTGCAGGTAGCGTAATGGTTTTAGTGCTTCTTTTATCTGGTCTGGGGGGAGGTCTGCAAGTGATTTTATTTGTGCTTGTATGTCTTTTGGCAGGTCGTATAGTGCTGCGAATTTTGTTTTTGTGAGGCTTAGTGCTATATTGTTTGCTTTTGCTGCTTGTTGTTCCAGTTTGGTGTGTTCTTCTTCAAGGATTGAGTATTCTAGCTGCAATTCGTCCACTCTTGTTTGTAATTGTCTTCTTTCTGTGTCGTCTTCCTGTATGCTTCCTTCGAGTTCCTGTATTCTTGTTCTCAAAGAGTCTATTTCTCCTTTTTTCTGGGTTAATAATTCTCCTTTTTGTTCTGTTAGTTGTTGTTGTGTGTGTTTGAGGCTTTGTATGTGTATGCAGTCTCCTGCTGTTCTGTATTCCCTGCACGAGCACGCATATGTTTTTTCTTGTGAGAATGTGAGGTAAGGATAGATTATTTGTAGTACGCCGCGGTCTACTATGTTTTCTAGTTCTAGTGCTGTTTCAAGGTGTGCGCAGAAATTCCTGTTGCATTTGTCGCAGTGTTCTGGCGGGTTTGGTCTTATTGTGACTTTTTGTCCTCTGCCTTTGTATTGTCTTCCGTCTTTTGACCTGTCGCTGAGAATGTACCATTTTGAGCCGTCTGAATTCTGTCCTTTGCCTATTATGTTGCGTACGTCGTCCATTTTGTGAAGGCGCGGATTATCGGTATTTAAGTTTTCCTGATGTTTTTAAGAATGAAAAAAAATTAAATGAAAAATATTGAGTAGATTACCCAGGCCAGCAATACTATCCAGATTATTGTCACAAGCCAGCACTTTCTCAGCAGGTTTTTGTCTTTCAGTATTTTTTCTGCGAATGCTATTGTGTCTTTTGGGTATGCTACAAATCCTAGTAATATTAGTGCCATTGTGAATAGCATTGCTGCAAATATGTGTACTATTGTCATGTATTTTAGCAAATACCACAAGCTTGCTCCTGCTACTATCAGTGCTATTATTGTTGTTATTCCTGGGTTTTTGTAGATTGTTTTTACAAAGCTTAGCCAGCTCTTTGGGTTTAGCAGAAGGATTATCAGCTTTATTCCTCCTAATAATGCTACTATTAATGCCATTATTTGTATTGGTGTCATGTTTGATTACCTCCTTTTTTAGAGAGAAAATGGCGTTTTTAGTTTATATACTTAACTGATGGGCGCGTTGTTAAAGATAGCTTTTTAAACCACCTTTTCAAACTTGTTATTCAAGGGGCTGTGATCTAACTTGGCCATGATGCAAGGTTTGGGACCTTGTCGTCCCGGTTCAAATCCGGGCAGCCCCATACGCAGTTTTCTTCAGGTTTCTGTGCAGTGGATTTGAACCGTCCGACGAACTTGTTCGGCGATACGTTCAAATCCGGGCAGCCCCATACGCAGTTTTCTTAAGGTGCCTAAACCCACCTTCTAATGACAACGAGTTTTTTTAAACGTTGTTTGTGTTTTTTTGTTGTATGATAGGGTTTGAGAATGCTGCTTTGGTGTTGCTGCTTATCTTAGTTCTTGGTTTGCTGGCTCCTGATTTGTTCAGGCGTTTTAGGATTCCTTATATTACTGCTATTTTGATTGCTGGTGCTGTTTTTGGCCCTTATGGTTTGGGTTATGTTCGTTCTAATGAGGTTGTTGAGTTTTTTGGGTTTTTGGGCAGCGCGTTTCTGCTTATGATGGCTGGTTTTGAGGTTAAGTTTGAGAGTTT
>JAHWHB010000033.1 GCA_019323575.1 Candidatus Woesearchaeota archaeon | reverse complement strand
CCTGTGTATGGTTCCCATTCGTAGTCTGTTTTTTCCACTTTTGATAGCGGGTTTCCTTTTTGTATGTGTATTATGAATTCTCTTAGTTTGTTTTTGTTTCCTTCTGCTGTTATTTCTACTTTGTCTGTTGTGTTTTTGACCCAGCCTGTTATTCCTAGTTTGTCTGCTGTTTTTTTTGTGTAGTCTCTGAAGAACACTCCTTGAACTTTTCCGTGGACTATTATGTGTAGTCTTGCTCTTTCGTTGAAGAGTTGTTTTATTTCTTGCATTTATCTTGTTGGTTTTCTTTCTTCTTCTCTTAGTTCTATTTTTTGTACTAGAATTTCGTATAGGTCTGGTTCTATTTTTAGTATGTCTTTCATTGTTACGAGTCCTACGAATTTTTGTTGGTGCATGACTGGGAGGTGTCTTATGTTGTAGTCTCTCATTATTCTTAGTGCTTCGAAGATGTCTGTGTCTGGCTGGATTGTTACTATGTTTGTTGCCATTATTTCTTTTATTTTTCTTGCTGCGGGGTTTCCTGTTTTTGTTATTCCTTTTCTTACTATGTCTTGTTCTGATAGTATTCCTGTTATTTTGTCTGCTTCTTTGACTAACAATGCGCCTACGTGTTCTTTTGCCATGAGTTTGGCTGCGTCTCTTAGTGTTTTGTTTGGAGAAATAATAACTGGCTCGTGCGTCATTGCATCTCCGACTGTATATCCTGTTCTCATCAGGGATTGTTAAGATAATGTTCTATATTAATGTTGTGAACGACGTGCAAGGAGTAATAAAAAAAATTAAATAATAAGTTCGTATTCTCCGAAGAATCTTTTCAAGCTTTCAAAGAGTGGCTCTTTCAGAGTGACTCTTACTGGCACTAGTTTTGCTAGTGCTTGTTCGTATTCTTCTGGTTTGCACGGTCCTGCGTTTCCCAGGCTTCCGTCTGCGTTGACTGGCGCTTTCTCCATTGTTTTTTCTGGAGCGTCCATGTCTCTTACGATGAATGCGGTGTTGCCTAAGAGTGTTATCTCTCCGTATTTTTCTCCGTGTTTTACTCTGAGTTTTGCTCTTTCCAGCTCGTGTGCTTTTTTCCTGTGCATGTAGTCTATGAGGAATCTTATTAGTTCTCCGCTGTCTTTTCTGAGTTTTTCCACGTCTGTTTTGCTTAGTTTTCCTGCGTCATAGCTTGCTTTTGCTTTGAACAAATCGTGTAATGTTCTCAAAAACTTCGCTGGTATTTTTCCTGTTGCGATTAGTTTTTCCTCAAACATGCTTGTGAGTTCTGGTTCTGGTGCGCTTTCTACTCCTTCTACTTTCAATACATCTCTTAGCACTGTTTGTATTGTGTCGTACATGTTTAGCATGTTTTCTTCTTCTTTGAGTTTTTCGATTTGTGTGAAGAGTCTTTGGAGTCTTTTCATGTACTTCTCTGAATCTGCAAGCATTTTGTCTATTTCTTTGCCTGTTATTTCTTTTCTTGTGCCGTGTTCTATGTCTTTTCTTACCTGTATGACATTCTCTAATATTTTGACGTATTCTTCTTCCAGGAGTTTTTCTTTTTTGACGAATATTTCTCTTAGCACGCTGCAGGTTTCTTTTGGTGCTGGAGGCGGTATGCCGTACAGCATTAGTGCTGCTTGTGTTGGCGTGTGTATTCCCCAGAAGAAGTCTTCTGTTCCTATGTCTCTTAGTTTGAACTTTACTCTTTCGAGTGTTTGTTCTCCTGAGCTCATGAAGATGTCTATTGCTTCTGCTGATGGTTTTATCTTGCCCATCTTCAATAGTTGCTTCCATGGCATGAAGATTCCTCTGTCGTAGAATGGGACTCCATCTCTTAGGAAGGTGAAGATGACTGGGTTGCTTTCTCTGATTGAGTCCCAGAAGTCTGTCAGGATGTAGATTTGGATGTTTATTTTGTTTCTTATTCCTGTTATTTCTCCTGCTTCTATTCCCATTCCGATTATGATTGCTCTTAGTTTGTCTCGTAGTTCTGCTCTTGTCATTTTTTTGACGTCTGTGTCGTCTATGACTACGAATACGTCTATGTCTGATTCTTTTGTTGCTCTTCCCTGCACTAGGCTTCCTGCGAGAACATAAGCGACAATGTACTTCTCGAATTTTTTGAGTACCATTGTTTTGTGGATTTCTGCTATTCTTATGGCTCCGAGCATTCCTGTGTCGTAGATTGGCGCGCTCATTCCAATTAACTGCAGTAAGTCGTATTTTCCGTCGTAGCAGTTCTGCCATAATTCTGATAGCAATAGTGTTTGCGGAAGTATGTTTTTGTCTATTTCTTTTGCTGTTGCGTCCATTATTGCTGAGAGTTTGTCTCTTAATTCTCCTTTGGACATTTTTGTTGGTTCTGAGTCGTCGATTAAAACTAGTGTGTGGTATCTGTCTTTTTCTTCTTCGTATCTTTTTTGTTCTTCAGCGAGTATTTCTGGCGGGAGATTTGGGGCTGGAGGTCTTGGCGGCGGCAATAGCGCTATGCCTACTATGTATTTGTCGAATTTTTCTGTTACTTTTTTCTGGAAGTTTGTCAGTTTTTCTTTTATTGCTTTGAGTTTGTCTTGTACTTCTGGTGGAAGGTTTGCTGGTAATTGTAATTCTTCTTTTTTTTCTTCTTTTTTTTCGTATTTTGGTTGTGTTTTTTTCTTTGCCATTTTTTACCTCGCTATCATGCTTGTTAGCCCGTGCGCTAGTGTTTTGAATACATCAAATGCGCTTGTTCCGGTCTGCATCAGGTATTTGACGAAGTCAAATGCTGCGTCGTGTATTCCGTTGTGCGCCGGGTTTGGTATTATGTTGGGTCTTAATCCTCCTATGTTGTTTTCTCGTATTGTTTCTATCCATGCTATTGAGAATGCGTGTGCTTTTGCTTCTTCATCTTTTAGGTTTGGAAGTGTTGGGCTTAGGACGTGTCCTATTTCGTGCCCTATTGTTAGCAGTAGTCTGTCCATGTGGTCTTGTACTGCTATTATTTCTGATATTCCTTTTCCGTATTTGTTGTAGCTTATTCCCAGTACGTTTGCTGGTTGGAATTGTCTGAATTGTTTTTCGTCGCAGATTTTTATTTTGATTGCATCCTCTGGAAAGTCTTGTCCTGTTATTTTTTGGAATGTTTGGTGTATTATGTCTTTTATTTCTCCTAGATTAGAAATCATCGGGGTTAATGGTCTGTTTTCTGTTAGGAAGCTTTCTGTTATTTGGAAGCTTGGTGTTTCTGGCATTGTGTATTCTGCTTTTGTGCTGTACGAGCTTCCCATGTAGCTGGCGGTGTTGCACAGGTAGCTTCCGCTGGTGGAGTAGCTTTGTGAATATCCTCCTCCTGCTGCGCAGTAGCTTGCTGTTCCTGAGTATCCGCCGCCGCAACCGTAATTCATGCTCTTTTTCCTGTTTTTACTGCTTCTTCAAGCGGTTTTTTCTGGGTTGTTTTTTTTGCTTCTGCTTCCAGGTCTACGCCCATGTCTTTTAGTGCTTTTAGGTGTGCCTGCATTAGTTGTTCTACTATTTGCAGAATTCTCATGAATTCTTGTCTTTCTTTTGCTAGTGTTGTTAGTGCTCCTTTGTGGAATCCTATTTGTTCTTCATTTGCCAT
>JAHWHB010000032.1 GCA_019323575.1 Candidatus Woesearchaeota archaeon | reverse complement strand
AGTTGAAATTGTGGTCTCAAAATGTTCATTCTTGGGATGATTTTCTTGGCGCTGAAAAAATCAAGGGAATAAGCGCTGCGAGAAAAGATGTTTTTGATTGGAAGCTGAGGGAGTTCAAGCAGCATTTGAGGCTTGGTAATTCTTCTTTTTTTTCTAAGATGCCTGATCAGTGGCGTCTTTATGATGAATTTAAGGATGAAGCAGTATATCTCGACATTGAGACTAACGGGTATTATAGTGGGATTACTGTTGTTGGTTTGTCTGATGGTTTTGATACAAAAACCTTGGTGCGTGGTTTTAATCTTGACCGTTCATTGCTTATTAAGGAGCTTTCTAAGTACAAGCTTATTGTTACTTTTAATGGTGCTTCTTTTGATCTTCCTGTGATTGAGCGTTTTTTTGGTTTTCGTCCAAACATTCCTCATGTTGATTTGCGTTTTGTCTGCCAGCGTCTTGGTATTGTTGGTGGCTTGAAATCAATTGAGAAGCAGTTGAACATATCCAGGCGTCCTGAAGTTTGTGATATGTCTGGTGAGGACGCTGTTTACTTGTGGGAGATGTGGAGGTCTTCTGGAAATAGAGAATATCTTGAAAAGCTTGTCTGGTATAATGAGGAGGATATTCTTAATTTGAAGCCTTTGGCTGAAAAGGTCATTCCTTTGATGTGGAGTAAGGTTCGTTATCTGAATACTGATATTGCTCTTCCTACTGTCTCTCCTACTGAGAATGGGTCGTGTCCTGTTAACACGTAAACCAGATATAATATTGCGATAATGACGAGTATTAACGGCACTGCTTTTTTGAGTGTTCCTACAAAGTATTTGAACGCGAATACTGCTAGTATTAGCAATACTATGATTAATATGAGGCTTTGTATGCTCATAAACCTGTTTTGTGCAGAAAGGTTTTTAAAACTTGTTGTTGGATTTTCTGGTTATGGAATTAATGCACGTTCATGCTAAGAGCAATGTTGATGTTAAACTGCCTGCTGGTGTTTTGAAGAAACTGCCGAAGTGCAGGTTTGGCGTTGTTACTACAATCCAGCATTTGCATAAGATTAATGATGTTGTGAAGCAGCTTAAAGCTGTTCTTGCCGGCCAGGTTCTTGGCTGTAATGCTTCTGAGGCGGAGAAGGTTCAGAGAAAGGTTGATTCTTTCTTGTTTGTTGGTTCTGGTGAGTTTCATCCTGTTCAGGTTGCTTTGAAGACTGGCAGGCCTGTCTGGCTTTGGAATCCTGTTTCTAAGAATTTTGGTTTGTTGGATTCCAAGATTGTTGATGGTTTTAGGAAGCGTTTGCAGGGCCGTCTTGCTAAATTCTTGCATGCTAAAAGTATTGGCGTGATTGTTTCTACCAAGCTGGGTCAGAAGAATTTGATGCGTGCTTATGACTTGCTTGGTTCTGATAAGAATTGTTATTTGTTTGCTTGTGATAATATTGATTTTAATGAGTTTGAGAATTTTCCTTTTATTGATTTCTGGGTTAATACTGCCTGTCCTCGTATTCCTGATGGTAATGTTAATATGATTAATATTGAGGATTTGATTGATGCTGGTTTGTTGAAGTTGAGTAAAAAGCCTGTGGCTTATGAGGTGCCGATGTGGAAGGGAAGGCTTGGTTTGCATTAGTTTTTTTGCTGCTTGTTTCTTGTCAGAAGGTTGTTTTTGATAACGGCGCTTCTTTCACTGTCGAGATTGCGAAGACTCAGGAAGAAAAAACAAGGGGTTTGATGTTTCGTGACTTTATGCCTGAAGATCATGGCATGTTGTTTGTTTTTGATGATTTTGCTCCGCGTTCTTTTTGGATGAAGAATACCTTGATTCCTCTGGATATTGTTTTTATTGATGATAATATGGCTGTTGTTGATGTGCAGACTGCTCTGCCTTGCAAGGAGGATCCGTGTCCTACATATCGCGCTCGTGCCAAGTATGTTTTGGAAATTAATGCTGGTGCTGCTGAAAAAAATAATATTAGAAATGGTTCTGTTTTAAGTGAATGATACTTCTGTTTCCGCTGCAAAGACGCTTCCTATTCCTTTTCCGATGTTGTAGAATCCTTCTGCTGTCATTCCTGATAGCGAGCTGAATATTGTTTTGTGTTCTTTGTACTCTACTGGTTTTCCTGTTATGTTTAGTGTTTCTTCGATGTATTTTATTGCCTCTTTTTTTCCGCCGAGCTCGTCAACCAGTCCTAGTTCTTTTGCTTCTGCTCCTAAATATACAAATCCTGTTGCCAGCCTGTTTACGGTTTCTTCTGGCAGGTTTCTGTTTTCTGCCACTGCTTTTATGAATTCTTTGTGTAGTTTGTCGAGCATTGTTTGGTATAGTTGTTCTTCTTCGTCTGTCATCTCTCTGTACCTTGAGCCTGCATCTTTCAGCCTGCCTGCTACCAGTCTTCTGTATGTTACGTTGTAGTCTGCCAGCAGTCCTGGTATTTCTAGTCTGCTTGCCTGTACTCCTATGCTTCCTGTTATGCTCATTCTGTTTGCGTATATTCTGTCTGCTGCTGTTGCTATCCAGTACGCGCCTGATGCTCCTGTTTCTCTTATTACTGCGATTGTTGTTTTGTTTGCCTCTTTTATTGCGTTTGCGATTTCGTCTGTTGCTACCGGCGTTCCTCCCGGGCTGTTTATTTCAAGTATTATTGCTTTTATCTCGTCGTTTTTTTCCGCTTGCTCAACCAATTTGACTATTGCTTGGCTTTTTATTCCTGGCATGAAGCTTTCGTCTGTTTTTATCATGCCTTCTATTGGGATTACTGCTATGTTTCCTTTTCCTACTACTGGCATGAATGAGCTTGTTATGCTGAAGATGAATAATGCAAAGAAGAGCAGCAGTATTATGCTGATGCCTATGCTGATTATTTTCCAGGTGGCTCTTAGTATTTCTCCTCCTGTTATTCCCTCTTTTTTTGGCATTGTTTGTTTTCTCTTTGTTTTGTTTATATAGTTTATGGTTCTATTGAGAAGTATACTCTTTTTCTTCCTTTTCCTTTGTTTTCAAAGCCAAGTATTTTTATTGTTCCTACTTCTTTTGTGTTTTTGACGTGTGTTCCGCCGTCTGCTTGTTTGTCGATGTCTCCTATTTCCACTATTCTTAGTATTGCTGTGCTTGGCGGCAGTGCGCAGGCTAGTTTTATTACGCCTGGTATTTTCATTGCCTCTTCTCGCGGCAGCTCGTAGGCTTTTATTTCCATTTCTTTTTTTATGAGCTCGTTTGCTTTGTTGACGCAGTTTTCCATTGTTTCTCTGTCAAAGTTTTCTAGTTCAAAGTCAAATCTTGATTTTTCCAGATCCAGTTGGTTTCCTGTTACTAATGCTCCTGTTTCGTTGAAGAATGCTACTGATAGTATGTGTGCTGCTGTGTGGTTTCTCATTAGTTTGTATCTTTTTTCCCAGTCTATTTTGCATTGTACTTTGTCTCCTGGTTTTAGTCCTGCAGAATCGAGTTCGTGTATTATTTTTCCTTGTTCTTTTTTTACGTTTGTTACTTTGTATTCTTTGTCTGCTGTTATTGTTCCTGTGTCGTTTGGCTGTCCGCCTGAGCTTGGGTAGAATATTGTTTTGTCAAGCACTATTTTGTTTTCGTTTGCTTCTGTTACTGTTGCTTCGCATTCTTTTTGGTAGCTGTCTTTTAGATATAGTAATTCAGTCATAGTACGCCGGGTATCATTCTTTTCGTGTCTTCTTTGTATGCTATCCACCTGTCTCCAAACTCGTCCATTAATGTTCTTTCTTCCTGGCTTATTCTGAAAAGCATGCTTGGGAGGAATAGTATTATCGTGAATGCTAATCCCCAGATGCTTCCCATTGCCATTGAGAATCCTAGTATTATTATTAGTAGTGCTAGTTTGCTTGGGTGTCTTATTTTTGAGTAGAGTCCGGTCTGTGCTGCTTCAAATCCTGTTCTTAGCCGGTCTTCAAATGTTTTGTCTTCGTGGAGTTGTCTTCTTGCGATTAGCTGCAATATTCCTCCTAGAAAGAAGAGTGAGGTTCCTATCCACATGAACACGTCTGCGTCTGGCTTGTTTTTGATGTAGTACGCTATAGAGATTCCTATTGTTATTAGCATTGTTATTCTTTCTATCCATATGCTTTCTCCGCTGTATGGTTTTGCTGTTTTGAAGATTAGTGCTCTGAATAGTTTTTTTCCGAGCATTGCGATGTCTATTATTATTAGTAGAACAGTTACTGCTATGAGAATTTTTAGCATGTTTACCATATTTGTCTATCTTTATTGCTGGTTTTAAAAGTTTTATGTTTACAGAAGTCTTTTTTCAATTAAATAGGGTATTATGTATAATTCCAGTATTGATGCTACTTGTATCCCTTTTTCTTTGTACCTTTTGTCTATCCATGCTGTTTCTTCTATTTCTGAACACGGAAGTATTGTTCCTTTTAACTCGCACGTGTAGCATGTCATTTTGATTGTTTTCGTGTTGTCGTGGTTTCTTCCTTCGAATGTTTCTAGGTGTTTTGGGTTTATTGGTTCGCAGCCTATTTCTTCCATCACTTCTCTTTGGAGGCATTCTAGTTCTGTCTCTCCTGGTTTTATTTTTCCTCCTAGTGCGAAGAACATTTTTTCCCCTTTGCTTCTTGTTACGAGGAGTTTTTTGTCTCGTATGCACATTCCTGCTATTTTATTTATGTCTGGGCCTTGCCCAGGCTCAAAAACTTTGTTTTTGATGTCAGCGATATTTTTTCACCCCGATTCTTTTGCAGTATTTGTAAATAGGGCACTTGGAACAAAACGGTGAAACTGGCACGCATATTTTTTTTCCGTGGTCTACAAAAATATTATTCAAAGAAAGCCAGTGTTTTTTTGGCACTATTTTCATTAATTGTTTTTCTGTTTGTTCTGCTGTTTTTGTTTTTACCCAGCCTAATCTGTTGCTTATCTGGTGTACGTGTGTGTCTACTGGCAGGGCATGTTTTTTGAAGGAATAGACAAGCACGCAGCTTGCTACTTTTCTTCCCACTCCTGGGAGTTGTGTCAGTTCCTCGATGTTGTCTGGTACTTTTCCGTTAAATTCTTTTATGATTTTTTTTGAGGTATTAATCACGTATTTTGTTTTTTGGTTGTAGAATCCTATTGGCTTGATTATTTTTATGACTTCTTTTTTGGCTGCTTTTGCGAGTTTTTGAATTGTTGGATACTTCTTAAACAACTTCTCTGAAACAATTTCTGTTACTTCGTCTTTTGCTCTTGCGCTCAATATTGTTGAGATTAAAACTTCATAAGCATTATATTTTCTGCCTATTCTTTCAAGCATTGTTGTTCCTTGTTTTTTTGCAAGGATGCTCAATACTCTGTCTATTTTATGATGTGTTAACATGTCTCCTCCAGTGGAATAGGAATTGTTGTGCGTAGCCTGGGTGTTTCCATTTTTTGCGTGCGAATTCTTGTATGTTTTTTTCTTTGTTGTACATTTCTTTCATGACTCTTGCCATCCAGACGTCTATTGGGAATGCTTCCATTTTTCCCAAAGCGAACAAGCAGACGCAGTCTGCTACTTTTTCTCCTACGCCTGGTAGCTTCATTAGTTCTTTTTTTGCTTCTTGGTATGTTTTCTTTTTTAGTCTTTCAAAATATTTGTCATTAACCATTTTGTTTGCTTGATAAAGATATTTTGCTCTGAATCCTGTTGCGCATTTTTTTATTTTCTCCAAGTCTTTTAGTTTTCCTGTAAAGTTTTTTCCGAATTCTTTTTCCATGCAGTTCATGTTTAGTTTTATTTTTTTGATGTTTGAGAAGATGCTGCATTGAAAAGAGATTAGTGTTTCCCATGGGTCTCTTTGCATTATCCTTAACCCGTAGTATTTCTTGATTGCTGGCAGCAGTTTTTTGTCTTTTGATAGTTCTTTTATGATTTTGTCATAATCGCAATTTAGTCCGAATAATCTTTTGATGTATTTTGCATCTGCTCCTGCAAATTCCAGCTTGTTTCCTTTTTGTTTTATCTTGAATTCTTTGTCTCTTTCCTTGCAATAATACCATTCTCCTTTTTTTTTGTATCTGAAGAACTGTCCTGAGTCTAAAGTGTGCTGTAAGCTGAAATTTTTCACCCGCATATTACTATATTATAAGCGCTGGTTTAAATATATGGCATAGTCCCCAAAAAGTAGTAAAATTTATAAAGTGTGTTTTATTGAATTGTTTTATGGTTAAAGATTTTCATGAATTTTTTGGGTTTTCAAGAAATGGTATTAACTCTCAGGTTTTGGTCAGTCCTGAACTTGATGGGGTTAAAGATAAACAGCATTGGTTTTTGAGGAAGAGTAGGTATTCTTTTCTTAGAAGCGCTCATCTTGGTTTGGTTGTGCCTTCTGATGCTCGTTTGTTTTTTAATATGAATCCTTCTCAGATTCTTGGTGTTATGGTTGGTTTTTATAGTATGGTTCGTTCTGGCAATACTGGGAGGTGGATTAAAGAGCCTGCTGCTTTGTATTTGGATCTTCTTTCCAGAGCAAGAGCATCATATAAGAGAGAACTTGATTATATTGATAGAGTTGCTAATGAACGGGCAGTTCAGATTTTTTCAGAGTCTAATCAATCTTTGGATTGCAGGTTGAAATGTGTTCTAGATAGGAACCCGGATATTGCTGCTAAGTTTCTCATGTCTGATTCTTTGAAGTATTATTTTAATTCAGGAATGGATAACGAGTTTGATCCTGGCACAGGTAATGTGAACGCAACAAACCGGCGCCGTTACGCTAAGCATGTTCTTAACGGATTGAATTCCAGGTATCGTGACTTTAGAAGCTCTGAGAATTATTCTTCTGAATTGGTTATGGCTAGAAATGCCATGATAATTCCATAATTGTTAAAAACCCCTCTCTTATTTTCTCTCGTATGCACATTTACAATAAGCTTTTTTCAGCTTTCGGCCCTCAGCATTGGTGGCCTATCAAAGGTGAATACGAACAGAGAAAGCTTTCTGACAAGGACCGTTTGGAAATTTGCATTGGCGCTATCCTGACTCAAAACACTTCTTGGAAGAATGTTGAGAAAGCGATTGAAAATCTGCATGAACACAATCTGATACATCTAGAAAAGATTGCTTCAGTAAATCAAAAAAAGCT
>JAHWHB010000031.1 GCA_019323575.1 Candidatus Woesearchaeota archaeon | reverse complement strand
TTCTCCTATTCTTTTTACCCATCTGTCTGTTGCCAGCTGGCCTTGGTTTAGTTTGGCTTGTGTTGCTGCTGTGAATCCTTTGATGTCGCTTTTCCAGACTGTTACGTCTCTTAGTTGAGGTATGCCTAGGTCTTTTGGGAGAAAACTTTGTAGGTATTCTATTTCACTCTTTAGTCTGGCGTACTTTGCCTGGGGGTCTTCCATAGAGGATAAAACGCATTTTCCCTTTATAAACCTTTCTATTTTCATTACTATATAGTGGTTAAAAAAGCAAGATTTATATACTTGTTTAATAAATAACATATATGCAAAATTTCAGCTTAGATGATTTACAAGAAATCAGAAAGCACGCTCATAATCTAATCAACAGGGGATATTTCACTGGTTTTAACATTGTTCACTCAAATTCTCAGCTGCCTTCAGCCGCCATAGTTTTGCACTTTTTGCATGATAACCAGGCCCAAATCGAGTATGTGACAAAAAATACAAAATTGACTGGTTTCCAGATACTGCCTCGAGAAACCGCATACATGTTTGATCTTATATACACAAAAAAGAAAGGATTTGAGAAAGAATATGCAAATGCAAAATTTATCGGTCCAGATGGCAAATTTATCCCATTATCAGAAGTTAAGAATCAGAAAATAGCCCCTCTTGTTGTTGCAGATGAACTTGATTTAATATCGCCGTTAAATGCTCAAAATTTGGAGAGTACAATAGAAGATCTTGAAGAAATTAAAAAACAAGGACCTGACCCTTGGATTCATCCTGTGATAATCATTAAATCAGTTGCTCCTTGTAAAAAAATACCTGGTTTTATTGAACAGGTGAAATATGTATGTGTTTCTAAACATCAAGATGAGGCGTATGCACTGGTTGAAAATGATAAATGCTCTCATCTTCAGAAATATGTTGACAGGTTTGTCTGCATCAACGAATTGGGAAAATCCAGACCAAATATTGTGGTTTTTCATCCTTCACAAATCAACAAAGAATTCTTTGAATATATGCTTGCTAACGCGCGGGAATTTCTTCCAGAGCCATAGCTTCAAGGTCAGCCCTAGAAAGCACTTGAACCAGCCAGGGATGGCCTCCCTTCACTCCTTTGTCTCTTAATTCTTTAAGTTCTTTCCCCTCTTCCCCATGAGGGCGATATTCGTATCTCACTCGCCCCATAGTATGTTTCCATTCGCTGACATAATATACTGAAGGGTTTCTTTCTAATACTGTTCGCGCTTCAGAAGGCCCGAGTATTGTAATAGGTAATGGCGACACGCTTAAAGCTGCACTTAACATATCATAATTCCCCATAAGGGTTATATATACTCCAGTATATAAATAATTTTCGCTGTTCTAGAACACAATGCTTAAAAACCCTTTTCTTGCACGATAATATTATGTTGTACTTAATAGGTCTCGGCCTCTCGGATGAGAAAGATATTACGCTTAGGGGACTTGAAGCGGTGAAGAAATGTGATAAATTGTACTTGGAGTTCTATACTTCTGGGCTTTCCTGCAGCAAGGACGACCTTGAAAAGCTGTACGGTAAGAAGGTAGAGCTTGCTGACAGGGAGTTTGTTGAGTCTGCAGAGGTGTTGCTAAAGGAATCAAAGGAAAAAGATGTTGCTTTATTGGTCATCGGAGACCCTCTTTGTGCTACTACTCATTGGGATATTTTGCAGCGTGCTAAAGAACTAAAAATTAAAACAGAAGTTATTCATAATGCTTCAATAATAAATGCTATTGGCGCTGTTGGTTTGCAGGTTTACAAGTTTGGGAAGACTACAAGCATTCCTTTTCCTAAAGAGAATTTTGAGGTTGACTCTTTTTACAATATCATCAAAGAAAACAAGTCTATTGGCGCGCATACTCTTGTTCTTTTAGACTTGGATCCTGTTAACAACAAGTTTATGTCTGTTAATGAGGGCATTGAACTTTTAAGAAAAATTGAACGCAAGCGTAACGAGAAGGTCTTTTTGCCAAATGATTGGTGTGTTGGTATTGCTAGGCTTGGCGCAAAAGACCAGAAAATTGTTGCTGGCACTGTTTTGGAGGTTTCTGATGTAAACTTCGGCGAAGGCCCGCATTGTTTGGTTGTTCCTGGCAGTCTTCATTTTGTTGAAGAGGATGCTTTGAAACAAGCAAAATCTTTATAAGTTCGGGGCGTGCCTGTTAGCGTTACAGCCCCGTCGTATAGCGGCCAAGTATAGCGGGCTTTGGACCCGTTGACGGCGGTTCGAATCCGCCCGGGGCTATTTGATGCGCCGAGGATGAGAACCCAGGCAGACAGCAGTTTGCCGCGGTTCGAATCCGCCCGGGGCTATATTTGAGGTGAAATAATGCCTAAGAAAAAAACAAAAATTGTATGCAGGCCTTTTGCAGCGTCTTGCCGGTTGAGCTCAATCTATGGTTTGGGCTTTATTGGAGCAGCGATATATTATATTACAACCGCCACTGGTTTTTGGAATGGCGTTTTGGGTGTTTTGAAGGCTATTGTCTGGCCTGCGTTTGTTGTTTACGGCTTGATGAAATTTTTGGGAATGTAGAGGAAATAAAATGGGTATGCGTACTGAGTTTTTGCAGGATTTGAAGGCGCTCGCTGGAGTTCCTTTGTTTTTTGTAGTTATTGTTATATCTTATGTTGTTGGCAGGCCTGTTTTTGCTTTGCAGTTGTTTGTTGGTCTTGTTCTTGCTTATGTTTTGACTTTTGGTATTCGTACTTTTTATTTCAGGGTTCGTCCTGATAAGGAGAAGTACTCTAATTATTTACAAAGGATTAATGCTTCTAGTTTCCCCAGTATGCATGCTATGCGTGCTTCTGTTTTTGCGACTTTGCTTGTTTTGTTTTTCCAGAATGTTTTGTTGAGTGTTTTGTTTGTTCTTTGCGCTTTGGGTGTTGGTGTTTCAAGGGTTCTTACCAAGCGTCATCATGCTTCTGATGTTATTGTTGGCTGGATTTTTGGTGTTTTTGTTGCTTTGTTTACTGTGTGGCTTGTCGCAAGATTTATAAGTTAAGTTAGCCTCTTCTTATTGTATGGGCTTGTCAAAGCCGCAGGCGTTTGTCCTGTTTGCGTTGGGGCGGTGTTACGAGGAGTGTGATAGGCGTTTTGCAGATAAACCTCTTGTTGTTAATATGTCTAAGAAAGCTTTTATTGAGCTTGCCTGCGCTGCCGGCATGGTTAGCAAGGGTGAGCGCGCCATGTACAAGAACTTGGAGGATCTTGAGAAGAAGAAGTTGATTTCTTATGATAATAAGTCTCTTAAGTTGACTGAGCGTGGCGGGAAATATTTTCATAATATTTTGAACAAGATTGAGCCTTATCTTGCTGTTTCTTTGCTTCTTCGTTCTGAGGATGTTTTGAAATATACTAAGGTTCAAGCGAAAATAAAAAATTAAAAAAAATTATTTTTTGCCTTTTCCTTTGTTTGAGGATTTTGGCTCGCTTTTCTTCTCAGCAGTTGCTTTTGTCTCTTTCTTTTCTGCTTCTTTTTTCTGCACTTCTTTCTTCTCTGTTTTTACTTCTTTCTTTTGGACTTCTTTTTTCTCTGTTGCTGCTTTTTGTGTTGTCTCTCTCTTTGTGACTTTTTGCTTTACTGCTTTCACTTCTTTTACTGATTTTCCTTTTGCGACCAGTTTTCCTGCTGTTTCAAGCTCTTCTTTCTTGGCTTTGCCTTTGACTTTTTCTGTTGTTTCTTCTAGTTTTTCGTCAATGGTGTTTAGGGCTTCTATTTCTTCTGAAGTTAGATCTTCGCTTGCTTGGATGGTTTTTTCTGCTTCTTCTTTTATCATTTCGTCTAGTTCTGTCTGTTCAACCATCTCTTCGCTGATTTCAGCTACTGCTTCTAAATCTTCTTCAGTTTCTCCGTCTATGTTTTCTACGGCTGTTTCAGCTTTAGTCATGTCTTCTTGTATGTACTGCTGTAGCTTTTGGACTTCTGCTGACCATTTCTTGGAATTTGCTAGTCCTGACTGCTTTTCTGCCATTTTTCGTAGAATTCTTAGCTTGTTTTCTTTTACTCTGTTTAGCGCCCGGTCTGCTTTTCCTTCTGCGCTAAAGGTAAAGGCATCTCCTAGTCCTGATAGGAATCTGCTGAATCCGCCTGGCAAGTTGATACTTACAGTTTCAGCTTCTTGTGCTAATTCTTCTTGTATTTCTTGCTGTTCTTCTTCAGTTACCTCTTCTATTAGCACTTCTTCAAGGTTTCCGTTCTCTTCAACAACTACAGTCTCTTCTATAATTTCTTCTGTTGGTGTCTCTTCTACAGGAGTATCTTCTGTAGGTGTTTCTTCTGTAGGAGTCTCTTCTGTTGGCGCCTCTTCTATGGGGGCTTCATCTGCAGGAGTCTCATCTGTAGGTGTTTCCTCTACTGGAGTTTCCTCTGTGGGTGTTTCTTCGGTTGGTGTTTCTGTGTCTTGTGCAGTTGTTTCTGCACTGTCTTGTGCTAGTGCTATTGGCAGGCATAATAGGCTTGCAAGCACTAAAAACAAAAATATTTTTTTCATGGTGTTTACCTCCTCGTATTGTTGTTTATTATATTGTTATGATAGTATTTAAATGAGGTATTGAACAGGTGTGAACAGGTTTGAACTGATTATAGGCTTTTGAACCAGTCTGTTAATGTTATGTAGTGCACAAAGAAGGTTCGGTCTATGTTTATTATGTTCTTTTTTTCTAGGTTTTTTAGTGTGCTTGCAAGGCTTGATTTTGATAGTTTTGTTTCTTTTTCTAACGTGTTTCGTTTTATTCTTCCATTATATTTTAGCAGTATTTGCATTACTAATGCTTCATTTGGATTTGCTGCTCTCATGATGTTGAGCTGGCCGTCTGTTATTTTTGGTTTTAAAAATGGCACTTTTCGCTTGCTTATAACAAGATAGATTCCAATGGCAACAAGCAAAAGTATTGTTATAATCAAATTCTTGTTTTGTGTTCTTATTGGTTTTTCTTGTACAAAGCTTGCTTGGTTTACGCTTACATAAGAAACTGTTATTGAATTTGTTGTGTTTTGCCAGGTTAATTTCCAGTTTTCTTCTTTTTCAAAGTTCGCGTTTGGCTGTGATTGTACCACGTGTACCTGTTGGGGAAGTGTTAATTCTATGCTTGTGGAACTGGGCGTTTCTGCTTCAAAGTGCCAGACTCCTTTTTCTTTTCGGGTGTAATATGAGGTACTGTACGTTATTATTGCAATTTCTTCTGTTTTTGCATATATTGTGTTTTCTTCTTTTTCTAGCGTGCCTCCTTCTATGCTGGGGTTTGCATCAGGAGGTATTTTGAATTGTATCGGCGCTGTTATTTCTATTGTAGTGTTTGTTTCTCCGTTATCTTGGACTTGGAAGAAATAGTTTATTTCTGCTTTTGCGTTTGGAATTAGCGCTAGTAGAACTATTAACAACATAACCTTTCTTAAGCCACCCATATAGAGCTTTATATCGTATGATTATTTAAAATTTGTCGTCGAAAATGAACAGTCAAGTTTAAATAGTTGTTGTGGTGTTTTTTGTTTTTACAGCCCCGTCGTATAGCGGCCAAGTATAGCGGACTCTGACTCCGTTGACGGCGGTTCGAATCCGCCCGGGGCTATACTTTCTTAAATTATGTAGAATTAAAATTTAGAACTAATCTTCGTCTTCTTTGCAGTAGCCGCCGATTTTTTCAAATCCTTCTAGGAAGAGTGTTGCGTTTTCTAGTGTGATTGTTTTGTTTTGTGGCAGTCTTATTGTTTGGTTGTTTATTTCGAATGTTATGCTTTGGTCGTTCCACCAATTTGTTGGTTCTACTCTGAAGTCTGTATCAAGCACTGTATAGAGTTCTGATCTTTCCTGGTCTGCGAATGTTTTGCACAGTTTTTTCTCTGCTATTTTGATGCATAGGCTTGTTTTGTAGTTTGTTGGCACGCATCTTTGGAAGCTGTCGCATTCTTGGTGTCTGCAGCAGTCGTTTTTGTCAATGCATTTTTTTTGGTCTGCGCAGTATATCATTCCTTCTTGGCATTGGCATTCTCCTTCATTGTACTCTTCGCCTATGCTGCATTCTACTGTTGTGCATTCTCCTTTTTTACAGGTTCCTTGTTCGCAGTCTTTGTCTGTGCAGCATTCTTCACTTGGTATGCATCTGCCATCACACCGCTTCATGCCTGTTTTACATTCACATTCTCCCTGATTGCATACCTGCTCGTTTGGACATTCTACATCTTTGCACAAATCTGTTGTTTCTTGTACAATGTCTACTGTTGGCTGGTATTCAGAAGTTGGTGTTGTTTGTAATGCTGGCTCGCATGATGCCAGAATTAGAAGTAAAATAAGTAAATACCGACTCCCCATAATGATACTACTGCAGAGTCATTATTTATAAAGGTTTTGTTTAGTCAATGTATATTTTTATTGACTTTGGATCGTATTTCCATTCGTCTGCTATTTTTCCTGTTTCTTTGTAGTATTTTACCAGTCTTTTGATTTTGCTTTCTGTGAATTGCAGTCCTCTGATTGCAGTCATGTCTTGTCTGTTTTTTTCCATGTGTTTTCTGATTATGACTGCTTTTTTGATTAGTGACATTAAGTCTTCTGGCAGTTCTGGAAGGAGTTTCTTTTCTCCAAGGATTTTTTGTATTGTTTTTCCTAGCAACAGTTTTACGCTTGGCACTCCGTAGCTGTCCCTTAATATCAATCCTATTTCGCTTGATGTTTTTCCTTCCTTTGACAGTTTGCCGATTAGTAGTTCTATTTCTTTTGGTTTGTATCTTATCCAGGTTGGTTTTGCTGGGTTTAGTGGTTTGTTGCTGTGTGCGTTTCCTCTTCCGCGTGAATGCATCTTTGCCATTTTATGTCTCCGTCCAAGAACGCGTTTTTTCGCCAGTGCAAGTAAGCCTGTCAAGAACAACTGTTCTTGAGAGTGCTCGGAAATTTGGAGTATCTTTATATGCAACCTTTAGCAAATTTCCGACATTTAACCGACTTGCCTCTTGAACATACTGGTTTTCAAATAGGTGCTTTATAAGTTTTTCGATAATATAAGAAAAAAATTTAGAATTAAAGCAAGCCTCTTATGTCGTCTATTCTGCTGGCGACGTCTCCGCCTTTCTTTGTTAGTGTTAGTAGTTTGAGTCGTCCTTGTTTGTCGAAGTTTACCAGGCCTTCCTGTTCCATCTCCTGCAGTATTTTCACAACATGAGAATATGTGCAGTCGATTGTTTTTGCCAGTGAGCTCGCGTACACCTCGCTTTTTGCGTTTCTGAGTTCAACCAGCATCATTGCCGGCTTTTCTCTGAAGAACGTTTTGAATATTTCCTTGTTTTTGTTCAAACGACCCACCCCGAATTATTATGTAATGGTTGTAATCGAATATATATTTAAATGTTTCGAAGGTTTTGTTTTATCGTCGATCAAGCCCCTTCCTGTTTCTTTTGTTTTTGCTTCTATTTAAAAGTTTTTGCGATAAACTTTTAAAGCAAGGATTGAATTTTTGTGGTTATGTTATTTTCTCATGATGTGATTCGGCCGAGCCAGAAGGAATTGGTTAATGCGGTTTCAGATGCTTTGAAAAATAAGAAAAACCTGCTTGCTCACGCACCTACTGGTCTTGGCAAGACTGCTGCTGTTCTTTGTCCTGCTGTTGATTTTGCTTTGAAAAAGGATTTGGTTGTTTTCTTTCTTACTTCCAGGCACACTCAGCACAGGATTGTTTTGGAGACTGCTAAGAAGATTATGGAAAAGAATAATGTTAGCTTTAAGGTTGCCAGTTTGATTGGCAAGAAATGGATGTGTGCTCATTCTGTTGATAATCTTCCTTCTTCTGATTTTGCTGAGTACTGCAAGTCTTTGGTTGAAGCCGACCAGTGTGATTTTTACACTAATGTAAGGGGCAAGAATAATCTTGTTGCTAAGAAGGTTCTTGAGGGTTTTAATTCTCCTTTGTCTGCTGAAGAGGTGATATCTGCCTCTGTAAAGAATGGTTTGTGTCCTTATGAGATGTCCTTGATGCTGGCAGAGGATTCTAAGGTTGTTGTGTGTGATTATTTTTATTTGTTTAATCCTCATATTCGCAACATTCTGTTTGCTAAGATTAAGAAGAAGCTGGAGCAGGTTATTGTTATTGTTGATGAGGGCCATAATCTTCCTTCAAGGTGTCGTGACCTGTTTACTTTCCGTTTGTCCAACAAGGTTTTGCGTTTGGCTGTTCAGGAAGCGAAGAAGTACAATCTTGATGTTATTCCGAGTTTGGTTGAGGTTCAGGATGTTTTGAATAAGATCAGTGATAGTGTTAAGGATGAGCGTTTGGTCAAGCGTGATGATTTCCTGGCGCCTTTGAAGAAGTTTAAGGATTATGATGAGCTTGTTGCTGAGTTGGAGCTTGCTGCTGAGATGGTTAGGGCTGAGAAGAAGAGTTCTCATATTGGTGCTGTTGCTAAATTTTTGGAGGAATGGCAGTATTCTGATGAGGCTTATGCGCGTTTTGTTTCCAAGGATAATTTGCTTGTTACTTTGTCTAATCGTTGTCTTGATCCTGCTGTTGTTACTAAGGATGTTTTTGATAATTGTTTTTCTGCTGTTGTTATGTCTGGTACTCTGAGTCCTGTTGATATGTACTCTGATGTTTTGGGTTTGTCTGGTGCTTCGGTTAAGTCTTTTCCCAGTCCTTTTCCTGCTTCTAATCGTTTTTCTTTGATTGTTCCTAGGACTACTACTAAGTTTTCTTTGCGTTCTGAGAAGCAGTATAGGAATATTGCTTTTGTTGTTTCTGAATTAATAGACAGGATTCTTGGTTGTGTTATGGTTTTCTTTCCGAGTTATAGTGTTCGTGATAGTGTTGCTGATTTTATTGAGACTGAGAGGCCTGTTTTTTTTGAGACTCCTAAGCTTGATAAGGAGGCTAAGCAGAAGTTGTTGGATAAGTTTGCTTCTTCTAAGAGGGGTGTTTTGTTGGGTGTTGCTGCCGGTTCTTTTGGTGAGGGCATTGACCTGCCGGGTATTGTCAAAGGTGTTATTGTTGTTGGTTTGCCTTTGGACAAGCCTGATTTGGAGACTTCTGAGCTTATTGCTTATTATGACAGGAAGTTTGGCAAGGGTTGGGAGTATGGTTATATTTTGCCTGCTATGACTCGTTGTATTCAGAATGCCGGCAGGTGTATTCGTTCTGAAAAAGACAGAGGTGCTTTGGTTTTTGTTGATGAGCGTTATGCCTGGCCGAGGTATAAGTCTTGTTTTCCTCCTGAGTGGACTATGAGGATTTCTGCTGATTTTGAAGAACTGGGCAGGTTTTTTGGTAAGTTAGCTTAATATAGTAATAACTATTCCCGCTATTATTGGTATTAGCAGGTTGTCGTCTATTTTCCATCCGAATATTTCCAGGTCTAGTCCTTCTATGAGCATTGATACTCCTGCTCCTGCTAGTGCGTTTAGCCATGGTACGAGGAATTGTGCTGCGATTGTTCCTGTTATTGTTCCTGCGATTATTCCTTCCCATGTTTTTTTTGGGTTTATGTAGGGTATGTTTCCTTTGATTCCTACCATGTGGCTTATGCTGTCTCCCCAGGCGAGTATTAGTATTGCTGCTGTTGCTGTTTGTTTGCTGAATATGAACACTGTTGTTGTACATCCCAATAAAAACAATATTGATGTTAGTCCTGCTTGTTTTGTTTTGTCTTTTCTTTCCATTGCCTGGACTAACTGGTGGATTATTGGCAGTTTGTATTTTTTGTATGCAAAGTAGACTATGATTCCGAGTGCTAGTAGTATTGCAAACACTGTTTTGTTTATCAGTCCGTAATAATATAGAACTGCAAGTACTGTTCCTGAACCTATGTGGAATATCTTTCTTTTTAGTTCTTGGTTCATGTTGTCTTGTTGTACAACAAAATTTATATACCTTTCTTATTGTGCTTTTTGCTATGGCAAAAAAGAAGGGAAGTATTTTTGAGAAAGAGAAGGAGTCTGAGTTTGTTGATGAGCCTGAGGAGTTTTTGGAGCCTGAGGAGCATACTGATCATGAAAAGGTTAGCGTGAATATTGATATTGGCGAGCAGGAGGCTGATGTTTATACTGAGGAAGGCAGGGAGGACTTGACTGTTGATGCTGAGATAGCTCCTTGGGAAGAGGGTTTTTCCAGGGGTGCTGAAGGCATTGAGGGCGGTCATTGTGCTCACTGTCATGAGCCTTTGGGTGATAGAGAAGAGGGTGTTGTTGAGAGAGAGTATAGAGGCCAGATTTATCTTTTCTGTTGTGAGAAGTGCGCTAACGCCGGTCCTAAATGATTAGTTTTCTGTTCCTTTTACTACTTCTGTTACTTTGACGTCTCTTTTGACTTCTTTTACGTCTGGTGTTATTTCAATCATGTCTGCTGTTATTTTGAGTTTCTTGTCTGCTAGGACTCCGTATCTTTTGATTACGAAATAGTCGTCTTTGATTTCTTCTATTCTGAACTGCTGTGGTATTGAGAAGCCCGGCCCGATTGATATGCTTCTGTTGAATATTTTGTATAGTTCTGGTTCAAAGTTAATGAATATTCTGCTGCTGGATAGGTTGATTGTTGCCGGTCCGAATTCTGTGTCTAGTGTTTGGTTTTCTTTTGGTTTTTGGTAGAACAGGATGTCTTCCTCTTCTATTTTTGCTACTATGCTTTTCCATTCTGTGTTTGGCAAAGTATACTCCTCTTTTTCTTTTGCGTAGATTTCTGTTATTATTGTCTCGTTTGATATGTTGATTATTTTGTATTTGAATGCGAATCTGTCCATGAATACTATGTCGTTTAGTATTGGTTTTTTCCCGAATGTTGCCTGGAATGATTTTGCGGGGAATGCCTGTTTTTTCAGTATTGTTATGAATCTTGGTATGATTTTTGTTTTGTTTACGTTTAGTATGATTTCTTTTTCGCTTGGTTGTATTATTGTCTCTCTGTGGTCTCCTGGGCTCATTCCGATTAGTGCTTCATCAAATCCTGGGACTTTTCCGCTTTGTCCTAGTATGAATGTGTAGGGTCCTTTCACGTAGTCTTTGATGTTGTTTTCTTTTGCTAATTGCTCGTCGTTGGCGTCTACTATTGTGCCGTTTTCAAGCTCAAGTATGAAGTTTATAGTCACTAAGTCTCCGAATTTTGCGCCTGTTGGTGTTGTTGTGTCTGTGATGTTTGTGTCTGTGCTCGGCTGCGCTGGTGTTTTTAGGAAGTAGAATACTAATGCTCCTATTATTATGATTGCAAGTATTATCCAGATTGCGAAGCTTTTTTGGGTTTTTTTATGCTTCATCCCACAGCCCTTCTTACATCTATTGCTTCTACTGATTCTACTTCTTCCATTGCTTTGATTTGTTCTTCTAGTTTGTCAGTGGTTCCTATGTTTTCATCCATTACAAATAGTATTTTGAGTGCTTTTAGCCCGAATCCTATTGGCTCGATTTCTTTTCTGAACTCGCCTTCTTTGTGTTTTTCGTCTACGAATTCTTTTATTTTCTTTATTGATTCTTCGTATATTTTGTCCAGGTCTGCCTCTGGGCTTGCGGGCATGATTTTTAGTGTGACTATTACGCTTGCCATTTTTAGTTTGGTCCTGTGAACCCGCATAATGGGCACGTGTATTTTGTTGCTATTTTTCTTTCGTGTGCTGTTCTCTTTATGTCATACTTCAGGCAGCTTGGGCACTTGAAGAGTACTGTTCCCCTTTCCATTGGTTGTTCTGTCATAATTATCTGGCTGAACGAGGGGTATTTAAAAAGCTTATGATTGTTTGGTCGCCTTTTCCTATATATAGGAATTCTGCTTTTTCATCAAACACTATTCTTCAGAGATAACAAAAGTATATAAAGTGATTTTGAGGGTGTTAAAGTCATGAAGCCGTTCTCGTTTTTGGGGAAGCCGCACTCTGAAGTTCATAAAGATGAGCCTCTTTCTAAAAAGGAGCTTTGTACTCTTAGGACTCTTAGAAAAGAAGTCACTGCTAAGATAAAGGAATGTGATAAGAAGGAATCAAAGCTTCGCGACATGGAAAAAAAGCTTGCCAAGCGCGAGAAAGAGGTTTTGGCTCTTGAAGCAAGGCTTCCTAAGTTAAAGGCTCAGGAAGAGAAGATTGTTTCTGATATTGGCGCTGTTCAGCACGTTTTTAATGAGAAGCAAAGGGCTCTTGATGAGCGTAACAAGGCAATTTCCAAGCTTACTAGAGAGGTTTCTGTTTTGTTGAAGAAAAGAGAGGATATTGCTAAAGCTGAGAAGCGGCTTTCTGAGCTTGCGAAGCTGGAAAAGAAGTTGATGGATAATGTTTCTAAGATGGAGAAGAGGGTTGCTGACGGTGAAAAGATTCTTTCCAGGCAGGAGCAGGATATTGACAAACATTCTCGTATTCTTGCTAACATGCGTGCTGAGATTAAGCAGGCAGAGCCTACTAAGGCTAAGATTGATGCAGAGCTTGCTGAGCGCCAGAAATCTATCCAGAATGCCAAGCGCGAGCTTGCTGCCATGGAGTCTTCTGTTAAGAAGATGCTGCAGATGCAGGATGAGCTTAACAAAAAAAATGCTATGCTTTCTAAGAGGGAAAAAGAGGTTATTGATGCGGAGCATAAGCTTCAGGATTTGAAGGGCGAGATTGACAAGCTTCATTCCGAGGCTGATTCTATTAACAAGAACAAGCAGGAGCTTTTTGGTTTGATTGAGGAGAAAAAGCATTTGATGGATGATATGAAAAAGACCATTTCTCAGAATGCTCAGATTGCAAAGGAGGCTCATGATTTTGTTAGAAAGGCTAAGAAGGCAAAACAGGATTTGAGTGCTGCCCAGAAGGAGCATGAGAAGAGGCTTAAGCTGGTTGAATCTAAGGATAAGGAGCTTATGAGGAGAGAGGCTGCTTTCCTTGAGCATGAGAAGGCTTTGAAGGATGCTTCCAGAATGCTTGCTGATGATAAGAAAGAGTTTGCTAATGAAGTTAATGCCCGCAAGGCTGAGATGCTTTTGGTTCAGCAGGAGTGGGAGAAGAAGATGAAGTCCTTGGGGGCTGAAAAGAAAGAGCTGCGCAGGGAAAAAGAGGATGTTCGTTCTCTTATTGAGACTGATGTTGTTGGTTTGAAGGACAAGGAGGACGAGGTTATTGAGGCTATTGCTATGCTTGAGGCTGATAAGGACAAGCTTGAGAAAGAGGAGAAGGCTCTTGTCAGGCGTATTTCTGAGCTTGAAAAGGAGAAAGAAGCTGTTAAAAAAGCAGACAAGGCGCTCTCTGCAAAGGAGAAGAAGGTTGTTGCTGGCGAGCGTATTTTGCAGAAAGGTTTGAAGTTTGTTGATGATGAGAAGCGCAAGATTGAGAAGGCTAAGGATGAGGTTTATCGTACTCGCCAGCTTAGGAAGATGCTGCCTCAGCTTGAGAAGAGGCATGAAGAGCTTAGAAGGTCTATTGCTAAGGCAGAGGCAAGGCTTGTTGGTGGCCGCGCGCGCCCTACTATGGTTGAAGAATTAAAAAAGAAGCAGGAAGAGCTTGCTTTGAAGGAAGCTGGTATTGGTTTGGAATTAAAAAAGCTCATGGAGCGCGAGCGTGAGGCAGAGGCTATTGAGCAGAGGAAGGAAAGGGCTTTTTCAGAGTACTTGCGCGAGGAGGTTGAGCGTGTTGAGCAGGGCAAGCCCGGAAGGGAGATTGTGCATCCTGAGATTCATGGCATGCTTGATGATGCTCGTGAGAGTTTGATGCAGGGCAGGGTTGATGAAGCTACGCGTCTTGTTGTTGAGGCTGAATACTTGGTTGAGAAACTTAAGGATCCTTCTCAGAAGCGTTTGTTGAGTTATGATATTCGTGATTTGAAGGCAAGTATTAAATTGGCTAGTTTGACGTGATTGTGTTGTTTTCTGTTTTGAATGTTTTTCCTAGGAATTGTTCCACGACCCACATGTTTGTTTTTGCGTGAGAGGTCATTTGTGAGGTTTTGATTTTACTTGGCTTGCATAGCGCCATAAGAGGTATTAAGTTGTCTGCTAGGTGTGAATCTATAGGCGCGCCTGATTTTATTTCTGTCAGTAATTTTTGTGCTGCTTCTGTTCCTACTTTTTCTGCTGGTTTTCCCGGCTCTCCTAGTGAGTCTGCTCCTAGTCTTATCGGGTTCTCCAGGTTTATGTCTTCGTTTTTTGCGAATATTGCCCATAGTGTTATGCCTGAGCCTTTTGAGAACGTGTCTGCGTATTCTGTTGTGATTTCTATTGGCACATTTAATTGCGCAAGTGTTTGTTTTGCTGCGCCTGCCTGTCTTTCTGCTACTTTTGCTTGTTCCAGTTTTTTGCTTGCATGCGAGGTTCCTTTTATGCTGATTAGTTTTCCTTGTTCTGTTATGGAGAATGCTTTGTGTTTTAGTGCTGCCTGGAATCCTTCGAAGTCAAATTCGTTTCTTTTTATTGTTGGTTTTATTTTTAGTTCTACTTGCCCTCCTCCTTTTGGGTAGTACCCTCTTTTTTGCACTTTTACCTCTATTTCGCATATTCTTTTGTATTGTGGGACTAGTACATTGGTGAAATAGTCTATTGGCATGCTCCATGCTGTGTCTGTTCCGCCTATTATGTTAAGGGTGTGTGTTTTGTTTGCGAACATGCACGGCATCAGTACTGCTTGTAGAAGTAGTGTTATGCTTCCTGCTGTGCCTATGTCTATTTTTGTGTTTTTTGCTGTTATTTTTCCTGGTATGTAGAGCAGTTCTTTGCTTCCTTTTTCTGCTCCGTCTGCTTTTGCGCTGCATATTTGTTGTAATGCTTTTATGCAGTGTACGTGCTGTGCTTTTAGTCCTGCGTCTTTTCTGCCTGAGCGTATGTTTGTTGCTTTGAATGGTTGTCCTGTGAGGCTGCTTAACGCTAGTGCTGTTCTGACTATCTGGCCTCCTCCTTCGCCGTAGCTTCCGTCTAGGTTAATCATTCATTTTCAGAAGGGGTGTTGAGTTTAAAAAATTAAGGAAAAAAATAAAAAAAATTATCCCAAATCCAGTTTGTCGATTTCTGCAAGTTCTTTGTCCAAGTCGTCTATTGCGCTTGTGTCAAAGTCGTTGCTTATCTCTTCAATCTGTTGGGTCTGTACTTCGACGTCGCTTACTGCGTTGTCTTGTGCAGGTGCTGGAGGAGTCACTTCTGGCGTTGGAGCCGGTGTTGGTTCTGTTGGAACCGCTGGCTCGGTTGGCGCAGGTGGCGCTTCCTTTGGCGCGCATGCAGCTATCAATAGCAGTATGCTCAATGCGACAAACACGATTTTTAGGTTCATAGCCATCACCATCCTCGTTTCCTTTTTAAGGTTTACTGTGCTGAAGAGTTATCTTCAGTTGATGGCTGTGACTCGTTGCCTTGAGCCTGCTCTTGCTCTTGTGTTTGCTCTTGAGTCTGTTCCTGAACTTGTTCTTGAGCTTGTTCTTGTTCAGGTTGCTCGCTCAAAGCCTCTTCTCCGCCTTGGAATCCTTTTATCTTTTGGATCATCTGTCGGAGCATTGTGTGTGCTTCTTTGAGCACTCTGTGAGATTCTTGCATTCTCTGTGTTGCCTGCTTCATTATTTCGTCTTTTTGGTTGTCCGCTGCGTTTTTGGACTTGTCAAAAAGTAGTGCAGATTCAGAATGAAGTCTCTTGGCTTCTACGAGTTTTGCTTTGAACGCTTCAAAGTCAATTTCGCTTGTGTCAACGCCTTTTCTTGCTAGTCTTCCTAGTGCTGTTTCCAGCCTTTTCTCTAGTTGTTCTGATATTTTCAGTACTCCGCCTAGCTTTGTATACATTAGTCTGTGCGCTCCTGTTTTCAGTGCGCGTTTTGACTCTTGTACTGCTTTTCTTACTTCTTTGGCTGCGTCTTTGACTTCTTTTTGTGTGCTTTCTTCTGTCAGTCCGGCTGCTTTTGTGCTTGCTTCACTTATTGCCTTCATCTGTTCTTCTATTTTTGCAATAAGTTCTTCCTTGTTTGGAAGGTCTGACTCTGAAAGTCTTAGCTTTGCTGTCTCCAGAAGTTGTGTTACTTTTCCTGCGGCTTCTTCAAGAGTGTTTCTTGCTTGTACTCTTGCTTGTTTTCTTTTCTGCTCGCAGTCTTCTGTTCTTTTTCCTTTGCAGGTGTCTAGCTCTTGTCTGAGCTGTGCCATCTGCATGGTTCTTACCTGTTCGCGGACTTCTGCTGCTACAGGTTTCATCTCTCCTGCTATCTCTTGTCTTTCCTGTACTTGCTCATGTACTTGTACACCTGCCTGTTGACCGCCTTGTGCAGCGGCGACTGCTGGTGCCAATGCAATTAGTAACATGGCAAGCAATGCTATCCATTGTTTCATTTTTTTACCTCCAATCTGAGACTTTTTATCTCTGATTGTAATTCTTATTGTGTTTATAGTGTTCAAAGTCGTTTAAAAACATACTTTCGTTCAACTCATTTTTAAAAGTTTTTTAGAGAGTTTAAAACTTTATAAAAGTCTTAAAGTCTTTTTTTTGCTTGAAGAAGGCCGTTTTGCCCCTTTTTTCATTAAAAAACCAGTATAATTCGCGTAATCTTTATATACTATAGATTGTTAAAAAGGTGTTATGAGGTTTTTATTGTTGTTTTTGGTCTTGCTTCCTTGTGTTTTGGGAGCCACCATTCATGGAACAGTATATGATTTTGGGCTCAACAAGGTTCCTTATGCCTTTGTTGAAATAGACAGCTCTCCGAGACAGTTTATGGTGGCTGTTAATGGCACTTATTCTTTTAGCGTGCCTCCTGGCGATTATGTTTTGCGTGCCCGGGATACCAAGTCTGATTTTGAGATTTCTGAGAACATCTCTGCGCGTTCAGAGGGTGATTATGTTTTTGATCTTATTTTGCTTCCTTCTTTTGAGGAGGAGCTTCTTCTTGAGGAGACCGAGGTTCCTTTTGTTGAGGACATTGTTCAGGACAAGCCTGCTTCCCAGTGGTTTTTGTGGCTGGTTGTTTTTGTGATTCTTGGCTATATTGTTTACAAAGTTTCGCGTAAGCCTGCGAGAGAAGTGATTAAGGAGATTAAGGAGGTTGCTGTTGCTGATGAATTGCAGAAAATTCTTGATTTTATTGATTCTGAAGGCGGCAGAACCACTCAGAAGGATATCAGAAAGATGTTTCCTTATTCTGAGGCCAAGGTTTCTTTGATGATTGATGAGCTTGTTGCCAAGGGTCTGGTTAAGAAAGTTAAGAAAGGAAGGGGGAACATTATAATTAAAGAATGAAGCTGATTGCTGGTATTGATCCTGGCACTACTGTTGGCTGGGCTGTTTTGAACTTGCAGGGCGGGCTTGTTGATATTGGTTCTAAAAAGGAGTTCGATCTTGATTCTCTTGTTGCTCATTTTGTTAAGCTTGGCAGGGTGCTTGTTGTTGGGAGCGATAAGGCCAAGGTTCCTTTTTTTGTTCAGGATGTTGGTGTTAAGCTTGGCGCTAAGGTTGTTAATCCTTCTGAGGATGTTCGTGTTGATGAGAAGCGTGCTATGGCTTCTGGTTTTTCTTTTGGTAATTCTCATGAGATGGATGCTTTGGCTAGCGCGCTTATTGCTTTTAAGAAAGTTAAGCCTCTTTTGAGCAGGATTCGTTCTTTTTTGGCTAAGGAGAAGAGGCTTGGTTTTTTTGAGGATGTTGTTGAACTGGTTTTGAAGGAGGGCATTAGTATTCGGGCTGCCTTGGTGTTGATGACTCCTGAGGAAGAGGAGAAGGTTGAGGAGTTTGTTGAGGAGAAGCGCGACGAGGATATTGTGCACTTGTATTCTGCGCTTTCGCGTTCAAGAAAGGATAATGCGGTTTTGCTTGAGAAGAATAAGGCATTAACAAAAAAGCTCTCTTCTATGCAGCAGGAGCTTGCTTCTTTGAAACAGCGGGTTTCTACTTTGGTCAGGCCTAAGACTCATGCTGAGATTGCTCGTCTAAAGGAGTTTCAAGTTAGGTCTTTGTCTAATCGTTTATCAAGTGCTGTTAAGCTTCAGGAAAAGTTGAAATCTCAGATTAATGTTTTGGAGCGGGCTTTGTTTTCAAAGGATGTTGTTCCTGTTTTGCGTCTGTCTAAGCTTGGTTGGGAGGAGGTTTTGCGTTTTAAGGATTTTCTGGGTTCTGTTGTTTTTGTTGATGATTGTAATGAGATGAGCGGGAAGGCCGTTAAGTTTTTGCAGGACAAGGATGTTCAGGTTTTGGTCTGTAGGAAGATGCCCAGTAAAGCTGCTAAGTCTCATCTGCCTTTTGCTTGTGTTCCTGCTCCGGTTTGCCGGATTGTTGACCATGTTGTGTTGCTTGATAGGCGTTGGCTGGACAGGGTTTGTTCCGAGCGTGTTGTTCTTGCTGAGATTGTTGAGGAGTATAAGAAGCAACGCTCTAGCAGCGCATGAGTAGTTCCATGTCTACTTGTTTTTTGGCTCCGCTTTTTGTGTTTTTTACCTGTACTGTTCGGTCTAAATGTACTATCTCTACCTCTTCTCCTTGTAGTGTTATTATATCTCCTTTTTTGAAAGGGAATGGTTTGTAGAGCACTGTTACTCTGTATAGGTGTTTGCTTGTCATTTTGTCTGTTGTGTGCAGTCTTTTGCTGATCTTTAGGACTCCTGGCTGGCGTTGTTTGAGTTTTTGTCCTAGGTTTTGCAGGTAGTGCTGGTCTGTTATGTACAGGTCTATTCCGTTTTTGGCTTTTTTTGTTTTGGCTATTCCTGCTTTTCCTTCTGTTCTGATTTTTTTTAGCACCCAGTCTATCAATTCTTTGGTTCCGTTTCTTATCTGGAGTATTCCTTCGAAATAGTCTTTGGTGTGCGGAGTTTTCATTGTATCATTAGTAAAACAAAACCTTTTTAAGCCTTTGTAAAAAAAGGATATTGATGCGTTTTAAAGATGTTGTTAAGAAGGTTTGGTATTTCTTGTGGGAAGAGGATAGTATTTGGAGTTGGCTTGCTAATGTTGTGATTGCTTTTGTTGTTATTAAGTTCTTGCTGTATCCGGGTATTGGTTTTGTTCTTGGAACTCCTGCTCCTATTGTCGCGGTGGTTTCAGGCAGTATGGAGCATGAGGGTAACTTTGACCATTTCTGGTCTTCTCAGATGTGTTGTAATGCAGCCTGTTCTGAGAAGCTTACTCAGGGCGATTTCTATGAGAAGTTGAATATTTCGCGCGATGTTTTCCGTAATTTTGATTTTGTTAATGGTTTTAATATGGGGGATATTATGATTTTGTATTCTCCTAAGAACGCTAAGCTTGGCGATGTTATTGTTTACGTTGTTGCTAATCGTCCAGACCCTATTATTCATCGTGTTGTGAAGGTTTCAGAGGAGAACGGGATGAAATATTATTGGACTAAGGGAGACCATAATTGTGATATGGGTGCTTTTGAGCGCCGGATTCCTGAGGATAAAGTCATTGGTAAGGCTGTTTGGCGTGTTCCGTTCCTTGGCTGGGTAAAGATTATTGCTGTTTGGTTGTGGCAGTCTGTTTTTGGAGGATTGTGATGATTTTCTGTCCTAAGTGCAAGTCTATTATGATGCCTAAAGGTGATAAAAAGCAGTTTGTTTGTGGTTGCGGTTACAAGCAGGCTGCTGAGCCTGTTACAATTACTGAGAAGTCTGAGAAGGCTCCTGAGGTTGCTGTTGTTGAGAAGGAGACCTCTGTTAATGTTGTTGTTGATGCAGAGTGTAAGAGGTGTGGGAATAAGAAGGCGGAGTACTGGGAAGTTCAGACTCGTGCTTCTGATGAGCCTCCTACTCGTTTTCATAAGTGTACTAAGTGCGGGCATACCTGGCGCGAGTACAAATAGATGCAAAGCTTAGATTTAAAATCCGGAAGATTGAAAGTTCTTGTAAAGTCTAATGCTAAGAAGGATGAAATTCTTGGCCGGGAGGATGACGTTTTGCATGTGGCTGTTTCCGCTCCTGCGCAAGATAATAAAGCTAACATTGCTGTTTTGAAGTTGTTGAAGAAGTTAAGCAAGAAGCGTATTTCTTTTGTTTCTGGGCTTAAGTCTCGGGAAAAGGTTCTGTTTGTTGAGTAGTTTTTCTGGTTTTTTCTGAGATGCTTATTTTAACCTGTTTTGCATTGTTTTGTTTATGTCTTATGTTCATTTGCTTGTTGTTAAGGATGATTGTGTTTATTTTGTTTATACTCATTATCGTTCTACGATCAGCTTGCTGAACAATGTTAACCGGGTTCTTCCTTTGCTTCAGAGCTGTTTTCTTGATTCTGGTTATTTGGTTGTTGACTTGAATAGGAAAACTGTGATTAATGGTCAGTCTGCTTTTCCTGTTGGGAAGTGTATTGGTAAGAAGGATTTATTTGTTATCGAAACATAAGCTTTTTATAATAAATAGCATATATTATGCTAAAAAGATGGTGAGAAAGACTATTGTTGCAATTATTGCTGTTGTTCTATTGGTATCTGTGTTTGTTGGCGCTCGTCAGTGGGGTTATACTCGTTATGGTGCTCTTTACTATTACGGCGATCCTTTCTTTATGTATTATCCTGTTCCTTATTATCCTACTCCTGGAGTGTATTATTCAAATTATCCTGAGTATGCCTCTCCTTATTATCCGATGTATTCTTACCCGTATCCTGGCTACGCGTATCCTTATTATGGACCTTTGACTCAGGAATATGCGTATAGGTTTGGCGCTCCTGCTGTTATTTCAACTCCTACGAGAAGCAGGGAGGGCCAGGTTTGTGGCATTTCTGGCACTACTCAGATGGGTTGCGAGTATGGCTTGGTTTGTGATTATACTAAGGGCACTCAGGCTGGTTTGGGTGTTTGTTCTCAGGAGACTGCTCCGTATTATGGATGATGTTGCTTAGTTTTGGTATTTCTTTTCTAAGGTGTTCTTCGAGTGTTTTAGTGTTATCTGTATAGAAGGGGTTTGCAGATATTACCCTGATTCGTTGGTTGTCATATTCGATTCCTACTGGTACAAATGGTATTTTTCCAAGGTATGACTGTGCTTCTACTATTTTTGATAGCATTGATTTTGGGTTTATGTTTATTGGATTCATTGATTGATATTTTCTTGTTCCTTCTGGGTGTATTATTACAGGGTCTCCTTGTTTTAGCCTGTTGATGAGTTTTTGTTCTGCCGCCTGGTTTATTCTTCTTGCCTTTTCTCTTGTGATTTTTCCTTTTTTAATGTCTTTTGGTCTTGCTATTTGTATTCCTCCTAGTGCTTCAAAGAGCTTGTTGAATGGAAATGGAAATCCTCGCATGACGTAAGTTGCTGGCTGTCTGGTTTGCCTGTATATTATGTGGCCTTCCAGCGGGATGTCAAGCATTTGTTGGTGTTTTGGCAGTAATACACAGGGTCCTTTTGGTATTGTTCCCTTTAAACTGAGTTGATATCTTGCTTTGAAATAGAAGTTGACAAATATTTCTCCTGCCCTATACAGCCAGTTTATTCTTTCCATGTTAGAACCCGTCTAGTTTTGATTGTTTTTTGTCGTATTCTTCCAGGTATTTTGGTGGTTTGACGCTTATGAAGTCAAATCCCCAGTCTTTTAGCATTTTTTCTGCGTTTGCTGTTATTTTTGGTGCTGCTAGTATTCCTCTGACTTTTGTTATTCCTTTGCTTACCATTATTTTTTCTACGTAGCGTCTCAGTTGCGTTACTGCGGAGAGTTCTGCTCTGTATCTTTTGCATTCTACTACTGTTAGCATTCCGTTTTTATCTACGCCCATTACATCTATGAATCCGTATTTGGTTTGTTCCTCTTGGCTTACTGGCTTGAAGCCTTCTTCTATCATTTCTGGATTGGCGTATATCATGTTGCTCATGTCTTCTTCTGTTCCTGATACTCTTATTATTTGGCCGTCTTCTAGTTTATGTGAATTGAAGAAGTGCATTTTGCTTATTGTGATTTCCATTGTTTCTTTTTGTGTTATGTTTTGGCTTTTTAGGACTAGTTGGTCGTGTTCGTGTCTGAGTGTGAAGCTGCTTCCGGGTTTCATGTAGTTTATTGGCGTGTTGCCTGTCGGCTGGTGTACTAGGAGTGTGTTGTCGCTTTTTATCATTATTAGTCTGTCTCCCCAGTCTAGGAAGCTTTCTGCTCTTCCTGAGTATCTTATTCTGCACTTGCATGAGAAGACTATTGTTTCATTTCTTGTGAGTGCGTCGTTGAGCAGCGTTTGGTATTCTTCTGGTTTCATTTACATCTTTGAGTATTTTTCTAGTTCTTTTACCACGACATCCATTTTTACTCCTGCCTGTTTGAATATGTCTCTGGTTATTGTGGCTCCGTGGTATTGTTTTTGGCAGACCACTCTTTTTATTCCTGAGTTTATTATTAGTTGTGCGCATTTCAGGCAGGGTTCCATTTTGCAGTAGAGTGTTCCTTCTTTGACTGATACACCGTGTCTTGCTGCTTGTGCTATTGCGTTTGCTTCTGCGTGGCTTGTTCTTATGCAGTGTTGTGTTGTTGTTCCGTCTATGTTTTGTACTGTGTGTATTAAATGGCCTGCTTCGTCGCAGTGCGGCAGCCCTACTGGCGAGCCCACATATCCTGTTGAGATTATTCTTTTGTCCTTTACTATTATGCACCCGCTTTTTCCTCTGTCGCACGTTGCTCTTTTTCCTACTTCAAGTGCTAGGTGCAGGAAGTATTCGTCCCAGCTTGGTCTTGGCTTGTCTAGTTTGTGTTTCCATTGTTTCAGCATTTTTTCTGTTTTTTGTCTCAATTGTTCTTCTGTGCCGTCGTTGCTTATTGTCAAATCTGACATTTTTATGACTGTGTTTAGTTGTTGTTTTGATGGGTCTGTGTTTTCTGATTCTTGTTGTTCTTTTGCTTTGAATTCTTCATAGGTTGTTAAATCGTCGTTTCTGTTGTGTGCCTTTTTTCTTTTTTGCATTCTGTTCCATCTGGTTTTTTCTGATGCGAAGACGTTGATTAGTGCGAAGCTTGGTTTTGTCCTTAGGACCTCTACTTCTACTGGGTTTCTTACGCTTGTGACCACGTAGTTTTTGTCCCATTCCATTTTTTGTATTGCCCATCTTGCCAGTACTCCGTTGCCTTGTGTTTTTCTTAGCTCGTTGCCCAGCTTCATCATGTTTTCTCTTGTGTCTTTTAGTTTTCTTTTCTTGGCCTCTTCTCTTATCATGTCTGATAGTGATATGTGGAAGAATCCTTTTTCCTGCAGGATTTTTGCCAGTGTGTCTTTTCCTGCTGCGTACAGTCCTGTAACTCCTAGTATCATGGTATTTTTGAACTGTAGGGTATATTTAAGATTTCATAAACTGCAGTAGAATGGTTGCAGTTTATATCAAGGAGCATACAGTTTTCTTGCCATAAATGAATATAAATGAGGTTTGTTTTCTTAAAATAAAGAGAGGTGTCGGGAAAAAAGAGGTGACCCCCTAGGGGGACTTAGCTCATTGCCTCTTCTGCGTTCTGTTCGTTTGCGTTTCGGAAGAAAATGTCAAGATCTTTGTTTTTTAGTTTTTCTTTATAATTCACTGCTACTGCCATTACTAATCGACCTCTTTTTTTATTTGCCGTCCAATTTTTGGTCAGCCAGTTTCATATATAAACATGTTCGTTGTTTGAAGTATATGTTGCTGAATTTATTTTTGCTATCGTGTCATAACTGTGGAATGAACTTCACGCAAACTGTGCAAGGTCTTGTTTTGAGTGTTTGATTATCTCGCCGGTCTCAGAATCTATTTTTATGTTTATTGTCTTTAAGCTCTGTGTGAAGTATGTTATGTTGAACATGTTGTGTCCTTCTGTGTGTTGTATTATGAAAAAGTGTTTTATTGGTAATTCTTTGTATTCTTTGAAGCATTCTTCTGCTTTTTTGAGTGCTTCTTCTACTGTTAGTTTGACTTTTTCTGGCATTAGTGGTTTTATTGCTCCTTCTGATTTGAGCACTTCTTGCTCGTCTGTTTTTTTGATTGTATCTACTACGAAGAAAGTCACCATTTTTTCTTTTTCTGGGTTGTAGAATCCTATCTGCCAGGTGTTTTTGTTTGGCTCGTCCAGCATTACGAATGCGTGTGCTAGGAAGTATTCTTTGTTTTTTTCGTGCCATTCTTTAAACAAGGGATGTCTTGTTAGTTTTGCCAGTATTTCGTGTAGGTCCATTATCTTACCAGTCCTCCTGTGATTTTTTTTACTATTCTCATTCCGTATTGTATTCCTTTGTTTGGGTGGAAGTGCATTGCTTCTCTGAATACGTATATTACTGGGTATTCTTGTTTTGCTCTTGGTTCTTTTACTCTTAATAGTAATAGTGAGCTTAGGAATCTCAGCATTGCGCTTATTATGAATACTAGCGGTATTCCTGCCAGTATCCATTGTATGTGTTCTGTCATCCATCCTCCTAGCAAGGGTGCTATTACTAGGGCTATGCTTCCGTATAGGTTGTATTCTGCTATTTGCATTGCTCTTCTTTTTGGGTCTGATAGGCTTAGTGCTAGGTTGTATTTGCTTATGTCTGCTGTTGCCCAGACCATTCCTGAATAGATTTGTACTGGTATTATTAGCCAGAGGTTTTGTTTTGTTATAGCTAAGAATAATAATGGAACTAGTGCTGTTCCTACGTGGCCCATTATTGCCAGTGGTTTGTCGCCGTATTTGTCTGTTAGTTTTCCCACATAATGTGCTGTTGTGATTTGTGCTAGTGTTGATATTGCTGATGCTATTCCAAAGTATAGGTAGCTCATCTGGAGGTTTTCCAGCATGTATACTGCAAAGAAGGGGGATGCTAGCATGTAGGAAAAAAAGAATGCTGTGCTGAAGGTTACGAATTTTCTCATGTGTCCGTCTAGTACGAAGAATTCTTTTATTGAGTGGTGGTCGTGGTCTTTGTATTTTGGTTCTTTGATTTTTGTCATTACTAGGGTGGCCAGTACTGCGAGTATTGTTCCGAATGCGAACATTAACGCGAATCCTATTGGGCTCTCTTTTGGGAATTGTTTTAGCCAGAGTCCTCCAAGGACTAGTGATATCATTCCGAATGTGGATATTATTCTGTGTCTTTTGCTTATGAATGTGCCTAGTTTTTTTGAAGGCACTATATCTGCCAGCAAGGTTGAGTATGACGGGTCTGTCATTGTTTCGCAGATTTTTACTAGGAGATAGAATATTACTATGGCTAGTATTGGATTGTTGAAGAAGAATGGTGCTGCTAGTATTGGTATCCAGAATAGTCTTCCTAGGGTGAAGAAGAAATATATTTTTTTTCGTGCGTAATGTTGTACTAGTTCTGAGCCCGGTATTTGTGTTAGTATGCTTGCAAGCCATGGCAGCGCGCCTAGGAGTCCTATTATCATGTTGTCTGCGCCCAGCGCCAAAGCGTATGCTACCAGATAGACCGATGTTAGGCCGTCGAATGCAGCCCATAGTCCTGCATTTGCAAGGAGTATTCTTTGGTTTTTCATATTTTAAACACCATTCCTTCTGGTCCGGGGTTGCACAGCAGTGTTTTTCCTTTTTTCTGCATTACTCCGAAGTTTTCGTGAAGGTGTCCTGATAATGCCAGCATTGGTTTGTATTTTTTTATGAATTCGGTGTAGCTTCCGCAGCCTACGTGTCCTGCCCAGTCTAGTTTGTCTAGTTTTGTGTTTTTTGGCGGCGCGTGTGTGAGTAGTATTATTTTTCCTTTGAGCCTTTTTTTGTTTTCTCTGATGAATTTTTCAAAGTCTTTGTCTTTTGCTGGTTTTGTGTCGTAGAACCCTCCGCCTCCGTGTATGACAAAGGTGTATTCTTTTATTGTCATTATTTTTCTGTGGGCGTATGTTATGTTTTTGTATTTTTTGCTTAGCTTTTTTAGTATGGATTCTGGTTCGTGATTTCCTGGCAGCAGGATTAATGGTTTTTTCAGCTCTCCTAGTTTTCTCATCATTGTTTCTATGTGTGTTCCAAAGAAGGTGAGGTCTCCGAGGCAGATTATGTAGTCTGGCTTGTGTTTTTTGATTTTTTTCTGTATTTTTTTGTATGCTATTGTGCTGTTGTGCAGGTCTGCGAATGCTAGTATTTCCATTTTCGTTTGGAGAAGGTTATCATTTATATTATTATCTGGGGAATGCAAGATTGATTATTTTTCTGTACACGTCTGCGTTTCCTAGTGTGTATGTTTCTACGAGCATTCCTAGTGCTAAAACTCCTACTCCTATCAGAAGCAGCAGCATTGTGTATTTGGCTATTGTTTTCATCTCTTTGGAGAGCATTTTTTGTTTTACTATTCCATCTGATAGTGTTGTTCCTGCTATTGCTGATATCATGTAGCTTAGTCCTTCTAGGAAGGTGTGTGGAAATACGCTTAGTATTACTAGCACAAATAGTATTATTGGGTTTAGTGTTGCTTGTGTCGCTGCTGTTCTTGCAAGGTTGCCGAAGACCGTGCCCCATACGCTTGCGTTCCATGCTACGAATACTATCCCTCCGTTGCCTGCTATCAAAGACAATAAAAAGCACATTCCTAGTACTTGGAGGTTCCATGTGAACAAATCCCAGAATAATGGCATGCTGAGCTTGATTGCTTGTCCGGTTAATACTGCCAGCTGGACTTTGAATAGGTGTCCTGCTGCTAGTGATGGCAGCATTATTGAGAAGAATGCGAATGTGAAGAATATTCCGAAGAACATTGCCACGTAGACTTTTGTGTGCGGGATTGAGTCTTTTAGGAACTGTTTGAATGTTGGTTTTCTCTGTTTTGTTATTTCGCTGCTGTCTGTTAGTTTTGATAGTGATGGCAGCAGGAACAGGCAGGTTATTCCTATTGCTATTAGTGCGGGGTCTTTTGGGAATATCATTATTGCTATGAATAGTCCCAATATTGTGTATCCTACTCCCAAAAGGAATCCGTACCATGGGTGTTCGTGTAGGAATTCTGCGCTGTACAGCTCTTCCATTACCATATGCTTGTCTTTAGAAGGCTTCTTTTTAAAAATGAGTTATGACGTGGGAGTGATTACCTCAGTGCATAATAGTCTTCCAGTACTATTTGTCCTACTTGTTCTAGGTTTTTGACCTGGCTGAATCTTCCTTCGCCTATTTTTGTTATTTGTTTTGCTAGTTGTATTCCTGCTTTGTCTAGCTGTACCCCTATTAGTGATATTGTTATTCCTGCGCTTTTTGCTGTGCTTACTGCTTGTAGTGTTTCTTTTTCAGGTTCTTTGCCTACTGTTGGCAGTGCGTCTGTTAATATGATAAGGTGTTTTGTCTCTCCTGTAGTTGGGAACAGTTCTACGCTTTTTGCTATCATTGCTGCGAAGTCTGTCTGCCTGCTTGCTTTTATGTGTGATACTGCTTTTAGTATTTCCGGGAAGTTTCTCGTTGGTGGTATTGCGTATTTTATCTCGCTTCCAAATACTACTACTCCTACTTCGTCTTTGTCTTGTATTGCTTTGTATGCTAGGGTTATTCCTGCTTTTTTAGCTGTGTCGAGTTTTTTTCCTTTCATGCTTGCTGAAGCATCAAGTGCGTAGATTATGGATACTTTTCCTTTGCCTTCTCTTTGCGAGGTCATTAGGTCTTCGCCCATAAGTTTTTTGTGTTGTCTTTTTATTGCCATATGGACTGATCTTTTCATGTTTAGGTCTTTGTAGCGGTCTCCTTTTTTGTGTTTTCTCGTATCTGTTTTTTCTCCGTAATGTTTTGTTTTTTTGTTGATTTTTTCTCCTATCTTGTCTTTTGTTAGGTAGTTGTCGAGTTCTTTTACGAGTATCATTGAGCCTAGTTCTGTTCCTTTTTCTGTTATCATTCCTTCATTGTCTAGTATTTCGTCTTCTTTGAGTTTCTCGATGTTTTGGTAGATTGCTTTTTGGAGTTCTTTTCTGAATTCTGGTATTTTGAGGTTTTTTTCTATGTAGTTTGGGTCGTATCCTGTTAGCAGTTTGATCAGTTTTTCTCCGAATAATTGTTTTGTTATGGAATAATTCTTGACGAGCTGGCTGTACAACATGTCTGGCGTGAATGCGCCTATGCTTCTGTTGGTTGCTTCGTGTATTAGCTCTGCGTGCTCTATTGTTTTTTTGTCTGATTCCAGCACCGAGTTCATTAGTTTGTCTTCTACGTATTGCTTGTGCAGTTTTCCCTGCGCCTCTTCTCCTTTAGAAATGTCTTTTACCTCGATGTCAAAGACGACCACCACCGAGTTCAGGGTGTTGGCCTGAGAAGGAGTCAAACTGTTCTTTTAGGAATTCTTCGTTTGTCTGCAGGTATTTTACGCTTGGTTTTAGTTCTATTCTGTGCGCCAGCACTGATATTATTGCTTCTGTTATGTCCTCTGTTGTCACTGTTTTTCTTTTTGCGAGGAAGGCATTTGCCTGTGCTCTTTCATATATTCCTATTGATGCTCTGACGCTCGGCTTTTTGAGTATGTTTTTGTGTTCTCTTAATAGTCTGACAAAGAGTACTGCGAGTGATATTAGCTCGTCTTCAAATGTTACGTTTAGTTTTTGTCCTTTTTCTTTTACTATCTGCTTTTCTATTTCAAGGTTTTCTGGGTGGCTCATGTGCACTATGTCGAATCTGTCCATGAACACGTCTGATAGTTTTTCTGTTGCTGCTGTCTCTTCCGGGTTCATTGTTCCTATGAAGATGAAGTTTGCTGGCAGTTCGATTGTATAAGCGCCTAGTGTTGCTTTTCCTTCTTCTAATACTTGCAGTAATGCGTTTTGCAGTTTTTCAGGGCACCTGTTTACTTCGTCGAAGAATAGTATTCCTTGGTTTGCTTTGAATATTTTGCCGGGTGTGAATGCTTGTATGCTTGTTGGTCCGTATTGTAGTGCTTTTACTGGGTCTATGTCTCCCATTAGGTCTTCTACTGTTAAATCAGGGCTTCCTTGTACTCTTACGAATCTTTCCTCTCCTGTTACTTTTTTTATCTTAATTTTTTTTGTTTTGCATTCCGGGCATAGTGGTTGTTCTGGGTCGCAGTGGTACTGGCAGTCGTTTAGCGTCATTGTTGGGAGTAGTTTTGCTGCGTTTTTTGCCAGCGTTGTTTTTCCTATTCCCGGCGGGCCTAGTATTATGAGGTGTCTGTCCATTAATAGTGCGCTTTTAAGCTGGTGTTTTGTTCTGTCCTGTCCTAAAATGTCTGTGAACGGGTCTGTCTGTAGGAATACTTTTTGGAAGTGCTGGCTCATTTTCTTTTAATTTACCTTTTTCGTGTTTTTTTGTAGCGTGACATTGCTCTTTTCATTGCTGGTTTTGCGCGTTTTTTTGCTTTGCTTATTCCTCTTTTTATTTCTTGTGAAGCAAATTTCTTTATTCTTTCTTTTTCTTCCCGCATTTCTTGTACAAATGCCTTTAAAAGTTTTGATGATTCCTGTTTGTTCATTAGTCCTGCTTTTATCAGTGCTTTCAGTTCTTTCTCTAATCTTTCTTTTGCTTTTATTGCTATATTAGTTCCTTTTTTTACGGCTTTTCTGATTCTTTTTGCCATCTTATCACCTCTCGTGATTGTCGTATATTGGCACTCCTTCTTTTGATATTGATATGAAGAGTGCTATTATGAATATTCCTGCAAGTATTAGGCTTGACATGCTTATCATGCTGTAATTTCCTACTCTAGGCCCTATGTTGGTCATCCACGCCCCTCCCAGTATCAGGGCTGCTGCAATCATTGAGTAGCTTAGCCTGTTGCTTGATAGGTTTATGTCTTTGCCCAGATGCCTGAATTTTCTGTCGTCAAGGTGTAATTCTATTTTTCCTTGTTTTATTGCATCCATTACTTCTATTGTTTTTTCCGGCAGGTCTGTTATTGCTTCTCCGAATAGTTTTGATCTTTTTGTGAATCTTTCAAGGATTTTTGCTGGTGTTCTTTGTTGTTTTAGCAGTTTTTCTATTTTTGGTTGTGAGTATTTTACAAAGTTGAATGTTGGGTCTAGTTTTCTTGCTGTTGATTCTACTGTCACCATTCCTTTTCCGAGTAATACTGTGTCTCTTGGTAGCTGTATGTGGTTTTTGTAGCATTGTACGAACATGTTTTGCATTAGTTTTGTTATTCTTCTTTGTTCTGGGTGCTTGTCCCACCACGTTGTCAGTTCGTCTTGTATGTCTTTTTGGAAGTGTTTGATGTTTGTTTTGCTTGACGGTTCTCCGTATGACAGGAGTACTTCTGATATTTGTGTTGGGTCTCTTTCTATTATTGCTAGATGGAGTTTCAGTCCTAGTTCTCTTGTTTTTTTGTCGAGGTGGCCTACTATTCCGAAGTCAAGGAGTCCTATTTTTCCATTTTTCAGCAGCAGTATGTTTCCTGGGTGTAGGTCTGCGTGGAATGTTCCGTTTTTGAATATTTGTTCGAAGAACGCATCAACTACCTCTTTTGCTATTTTTTGTTTGTCTGCTTTTTTTGTTTCAGAGAGTTTTGTTCCCTCTAGGTATTCCATTGTCAGTACTTTTTCTGTCGTGTATGTCCAATATACCTCAGGGATGACAATTTTTTTTGGTGTTGTTCTGCTTATTTCCTCTATGTGTCTTGCCTCTATTGTGAAGTTTAGTTCTTTTTTTGAGTATTGTTCAAACTCGTCTACTATTAGTGGAATGTTTATGTTGTTGTGTGTGTATTTCTGTAGTTTTTGTGCTATGTAGCGTATTATGTCTATGTCTGCTTTGAATTTTTTTGCTGTGTCTGGTCTTTGTATCTTTACTGCTGCTGGTTTTCCTGTTTTTAGTCTTGCTTTGTGGACTTGTGCTATGCTTGCGCTTCCTAAGGGAGCAGGGTCTATGTGTTTGAATACCTCTTTTGCTGGTTTTTTGAATTCTTCGGCTATGGTGTGTTCTACTGTTGTTAGTTTTTCTGGTGGGACCTCGTCTAGGAGTTTTGAGAATTCTTCGCAGTATTCTGGAGGCACTAGGTCTGGTCTCTGGCTTAGCAGCTGCCCTAGTTTTATGTATGCCCCTCCCAGTTCTTCCATTGCAAGTCTTAGTCTTTTTGGCAGGTCTGCTGGAAGCTCTTTTTCTCCTCTTTTGAATAAGGGAAGATACATTGAGAAGCCGTATGTGCTTAGTATTCCGCCTAGTCCGTGCTTGTTTAGTATTCTGATTACGTATGTTATTCTTTTTACGTTTTCTATCATCTCTTTCCTGTATACTTATTTCTATTGGGTATTTATAAATTGCTATGGATTTTATTGTATTTTCCTGCCCCCACTATAATTATAGTATCGAAGCCTTTTTAAATAGTGGTTTTGTTTTTTAGGAAAATGTATGAATTGATTGTTGCTGAGAAGCCGGATGCCGCCAAGCGCATTGCCGAGGCATTGTCGGATGGTAAGCCTGTTAAGAAGGCTGTGAAGACTGTTCCTTATTATGAGCTTAAGCGTGGTTCTAAGAATATTGTTGTTGGTTGTGCTGTCGGCCACCTGTTTGGTCTGGCTGAGAAGAAGAAGTCTAAGGGTTTTGCCTATCCTGTTTTTGATATTGATTGGGTTCCTACTTATGCGATTAGCAAGTCTTCTGCTTTTTCGAAGAAGTATTTTGATGCTTTGAAGAAGCTTGCCAAGGATGCTTCTGCTGTTTCTGTCGCTACTGACTACGATGTTGAGGGCGAGGTTATTGGTTTGAATATTGTTCGTTTTATTTGTGATCGTAATGATGCTCATCGTTTGAAGTTTTCAACTCTGACTAAAGATGATCTTGTTGAGGCTTACGATTCTGCTTCTGCTCATCTTGATTGGGGCCAGGCAGAGGCTGGTGAGACTCGTCATTTTCTTGACTTTTATTATGGTATTAATCTTTCTCGTGCTTTGACTCGGGCCATTAAGAGTGCCGGCATGTTTCAGATTTTGAGCACTGGTCGTGTTCAGGGTCCTGCTTTGAAGATTGTTGTTGACCGCGAGCGGGATATTGCTGCTTTCAAGCCGGTTCCTTATTGGAAGATTGAGTTGCAGGCTAAGAAGGATTCTTCTTTTGTTGCTTGGCATGAGGCTGATAAGTTTTGGGAGAAGGATAAGGCTCTTGCTGTGATGGATAATGTCAAGGGTCAGAAGAAGGGAAAGGTTGCTAGTGTTAAGGTTGGCAGGTTCAAGCAGAACCCTCCTGTTCCTTTTGATTTGACTAGCTTGCAGACAGAAGCTTATCGTTGTTTTGGCATTAATCCTAGTGTTACTCTTGCAATCGCTCAGGATCTTTATACGAGCGGTTGGATTTCTTATCCTCGTACTAGTTCTCAGCAGTTGCCGGTAGGTATTGGCTATCAGAAGATCTTGAAAAGTCTTGGAAAACAGTCTAATTACAAGGAGATTGTTGATTTGTTGTTGAAAAAAGATAAGCTTGTTCCGAATAATGGCAAGAAGACTGATCCTGCTCACCCAGCTATTTATCCTACTGGTATTGCTCCTGGAGACTTGGATGGCAGAAAGGCTAAGGTTTATGATTTGGTTGTTAAGCGTTTCTTGGCTGTGTTTGGAGAGCCTGCTGTTAGGGAGACTGTTATTGCTAGTATTGATGTGAATAAGGAGATTTTCATTGTTAAGGGAACTCGTACTGTTGAGAAGAACTGGCACGTCTTGTATGCTCCTTATGTGAAGCTTGAGGAGGCTGAATTGCCTAAGCTTGCTGAGAAAGATGATATTTCTGTTAAGAAGATTGTGATGCATGATGAGGAGACCCAGCCGCCTAAGAGGTACACTCCTGCTAGCTTGATTCGTGAGCTTGAGAAGAGAAATCTTGGCACTAAGGCTACTCGCGCCGAGATTGTTGAGACTTTGCGTAAGAGGAATTATGTTACTGGCGAGTCTTTGACTGTTACTCAGCTGGGCATGGGTACTGTTGATGTTCTTGAGAAGTATTCTCCTGGTATTTTAGACGAGGATCTTACTAGGCATTTTGAGCTTGATATGGAGGCTATTCGCGAGGGTAAGAAGCATCGTGATGAGATTTTGAGCGAGGCAAAGGATGTTTTGACTAAGCTTCTTGCTGAGTTTAAGTCTAAGGAGGAGAAGATTGGGGAGGAGTTAAAGAAGACTCTTTCTGAGACTAAGACTATTATGTCTACTGTTGGTGCTTGTCCTGTTTGCAAGAAGGGCACTCTTATGCTTAGGTTTGGAAAGTACGGTCGTTTTATTGCTTGTGATAAGTATCCTGATTGCAAGACTACTTTTAAGCTTCCTTCTTCTGGTATGGTTGAGGTTACTAAGAATATTTGTCCTAAGTGCCAGTTTCCTATGGTGAAGATTATTCGTAAGGGCAAGAGGCCTCAGGAGGTCTGTATTAATCTTGATTGTCCTGGCAAGGAGGTTCCTGATTATAAAGAGACGCCTTGTCCTAAGTGTAAGGAGGGAAAGATGGTCTTGCGTAAGTCTATATATGGTGGGTTTTTGGCCTGCAACCGTTTCCCTAAGTGCAGGAATATTGCGCGTTTGCAAACAAAAAGTTCTTAAATTAGTGATTTAGCCTATGTTTTATGAAATGGGTGATTATTTTTCTGCTTTTGAGCAGTGTTGTTGTTGCTAATGATGTCATCTCTAATGGTAATATTACTCTGCTGGCTTTGATGGAGCGGGATGGCGTTAAAAGCGGCACTGTTGCTCATCTGTTTTTGGAATTGCGTCCTGGTTCTGAGCGTGTTTATTTGGAGACTTATCCTATGACTAAAGTTACCACTCAAGCTTCTTTGCGTTTTGCCCAGCAGGTTGCCTGTAAAGAGGTTAATGTTGATTGTTCTAAGTATGATTTCTTGTATACTATTCGTGCGATGCCTGGTATTGTTGGCGGTCCTAGTGCTGGCAGTGCTGCTACTTTTCTTACTGCTGCTATGCTGCTGAATAAGTCTATTCCTGATGATTTGGCTATGACTGGCACTATTAATAGCGGCGGGATTATTGGTCCTGTTGGCGGTCTGAAGTATAAGGTTGAGGCTGCTGCAAATAATAGTGTTAAAACTGTTTTCTTGCCTCCTGGAACTAAGGAGTTTAAAGAGGATAACAAAACTGTGGATCTTATTGATTATGGCAATGAGCTTAATCTTACTGTTTTGGAGATGCCTACTCTTGGTGATGCGCTTGAGTATGCTCTCGGCGTTCCTCACGTAGTTTATAATGATTCTTTGGAGATTGAGTCGAGGTATCAGCGTATTATGCGCGAGGTTTCTGAGGATTTGTGTATGCGGACTGCTGATTATTTTTCTGTTCCTTCAAAAGCTAATCTTACTCAGGCTAAGAACTTTACTGAGCGGGCTGCTTTGGAGCAGGAGAAGGGCGCTTATTATGCTGCTGCTTCGTATTGTTTCCGTGCGAATGTTGATTACAAGCGTGAGTGGTATGAGGAGCAGAATTTTACTAAAGAGCAGCTTGTTGAGAAAACTGAATTGTTAAAGCAGGAAGCCAGGAAAGTAAGGGAGTCTTTTGAGTCTAAGAACATTAGTTCTTTGGGTGACGTTCAGACTTTCATGGCTGTTTTGGAGCGTGTTGGCGAGGCCGAGGATTCTCTTGTTAAGATTTCTGAGCTTTTGGAGAAGAATAGGACTGATGTTGCTCCTGAGGTTGGTTATGCTGAGGAGCGTTTGTTTTCTGGTATTACTTGGGCCAGGTTTTTTGACGGAAGTCCTGGCGTGATTACTGTTGACGAGGATAGTTTAAAATCTGTATGTATTGCTAAAGCGTCTGAGGCTGAGGAGCGTTATAATTATGTTAAGAGTATGATTCCTGAGGCTTTGGATTCAACAAGGGCGGATCTTGATAAGGCTTATTCTTTGATGGAAGAGGGTGAGTACATTATGTGCTTGTATACTGCTGCCAAGGCTAAGTCTGAGGCTGATGTTGTTCTTGGTTTGCTGGGTGTTGAGGAGAACCGTTTTGATGATGTTATTGATTTGAAGCTTAGTGTTGCCCGTCAGGCATTGATTAAAGCTCAGAAAAAGGGCTTTTTCCCTATTATCGCTTATAGTTATTATGAGTATGCTATTTCCTTGAGGGATTTTGATCGTGTTTCTTCTCTGTTGTTTGCTGAGTATGCTTTGGAGTTGTCTAATCTGGATATTTATTTCCAGGAAAAGCTGCCTGAAGTGCCTGTTTCTGAGCCTTTTGTGATTCCTCCTGAAGTTTATATTTTCCTTATCGGTTTTGGTGTTGGCGGCTTGTTTATGCTTTTGTTGACGAGAAGGAAAACAGTGGTTAAAAAGGGCAGAAAGAGACGTTCTTCTAGAAGGTGATTTTAAACCCTGCAGACGCCCTTGCGAGCGCCTGCGAGGGAAAAAGAGGTGATATTGAAATGAGGTATAAGAAGGGTTCATCGCCTCTTACACCCCTTGTTACTACTCTAATATAGTATAAGACATATTTAAATCTTTCGTTTTTAGACCACTCTAAAGTGGCAACAGAAGACTTATACTGAGGGGGTTTATAAAGGCTTTTATGAGGTGGGTTTTGCTTTTGCTGCTGGCTTCCTGTATTACTGGTTTTGTAGCCAATGTTCCTGAGGAGACTGGCTCTGTTGAGGCTTTCTTCTGTGATCAGGTTGACTGCAAGCTGGTTTTTGAGGAAAAGACCAATTCCTCAACGTCTATTTTTTGTGCTTTGTATCATTCTAATCCTGCTTTTTTGGACATTCTTGAAGCAAAGAATGCCAAGCTTGTTGTTGACGAAAGCCATCCTTTTCCTGGCGCTGTTGTTGAGTCTGGCAACGGCTTGATGCACAATAAGTTCTGCATTATTGACGATGAGTTTGTCTGGACTGGTTCCTGGAACCCAGCGCAGGAAATGTCTATTGCGAATAATGTTGTTTTTGTTCAGAGCAAAACCCTGGCCAAGGCGTATAAGGCAGAGTTTGATGAACTCTCAAACGGTGTCTTCCACAAGGGTGATTCTATGCCAGGCATTGTTAAGTTGAACGGAAATCTTGTCGAGGCTTATTTCTGTCCTGAAGATGACTGCCAGCGGCACGTCTTGGATGTCCTGAAAAAAACAGAGCGTTCTATTCATTTTATGACTTTTTCTTTTACTGACGATGATATTGGCAGTCTTCTTGTTGAAAAAAAGGAGCAGGGCGTTGATGTTAAGGGTTTGTTTGATCCTAGGAAGGACAAGTATAGCGAGTATGAAAGGTTGAAGGGTGTTTCAAAGGTTGCCAAGCTTCATCACAAGGTGTTTATCGTCGATGGGAACACAGTCATAACTGGCAGTCATAATCCTTCTAGGAATGCTGATGAGCGTAATGATGAGAATGTTTTGATTGTTCGTGATGCAGGCCTCGCTTCTAAGTTTGAAGAAGAATTTGAACGTTTATTTGATTAGCTCGTGTTTTTTTAGTACTACTTTGAGTCTTTCGAATTCTGGTGATTGTTTGAAGGTTCTTAGTTGTTCGTCTGGTAGCTGTTTTACTGCGCTTAGTGCTATTTTTGATATTTCTTTTATGTCTGTTATTGTGTCTTCTAACTGCATTTTTGTTCTTATTAGTTCTTCGCCTGCCGGCTCTTCTTTCTTGAATATCTTCTGTAGTATTCCTTCTTTTTGTGGCTTTTCTGCTTTGTTGTCTTCCTCGTAAACCTCTACTTCTTCGTGCAGTTCAAACTTTGGTCTTTTCTTCTCTATTTTTTTGAGAATTTCCTGTATGAATCCTTTTACATTGAATGATGCGCGTCTTCTCGCGCCTATGTATTCTTCCATTTCGTGGTCGAATGCTTTTGCCATATGTTTTTTGAAAGGAACTGCCTTTTTAAAGCTTTTTGTCAGATTAGCTTTTTCAGTTTTTTTATGTCTTGTCTGAACTTTTTGTTCATTTTTGGGAATCTCATTGC
>JAHWHB010000004.1 GCA_019323575.1 Candidatus Woesearchaeota archaeon | reverse complement strand
CGTAAGCCTTATTGTTATGTTTTTGATGCTGATTTTGAGGGTCTTGTTTCTGCCTCTCTTCCAAGCTTTTGGAGTGTTAGGGTGAGCAAGAATCAGGCATGAACTGTCTAGGTATTGAGAGCACGGCTCACACCTTTGGTGTTGGCATAGTATCTGACAAAAAGATTCTTGCTAATGTTAAGGATACTTTTACGACTGAGAAAGGCGGCATGATTCCTTCTGATCTTGCCAATCATCATGAGAAAGTCAAGGATGAAGTGCTTGTAAATGCTCTGAAAGCTGCAAACCTGTCAATGAAAGATATTAATCTCATCTCGTACAGTGCTGCTCCTGGTATTGCTCCTCCTTTGATGGTTGGTTTGAGGTTTGCTAAGGAGCTTGCAAAAAAGCATAACATTCCTTTGGTTGGTGTTAATCATAGTGTTGCTCATTTGTCAATTGGTGATTTGATTACTGGTGCTAAAGACCCTATTTACTTGTATGTTTCTGGTCCTAATACTCAGGTTATTGGTTTTGCTGGCGGTCGTTTTCGTGTTTTTGGAGAGACTTTGGATCTTGGTTTGGGTAACATGTTGGACAAATTTGCAAGAGAAATAGGTCTTGGCTTTCCTGGCGGTCCAAAAATAGAGCAGCTAGCCAAGGGAAAGTATGTTGAGCTGCCTTACAGCGTCAAAGGTATGGATGTCTCTTTTGCCGGCATGCTTACAAAAGCGTTAAGACTCTTCAAGCAGGGTGTTTCTAAGGAAGATTTGTGTTTTAGCTTGCAGGAAACCTCATTCGCCATGCTTGCAGAGGTTGCAGAAAGAGCAATGGCTCACGTAGATAAGAAAGAGCTTCTGTTGATTGGCGGTGTTGCTGCTAACAAGCGATTGTGCCGGATGTTAGAAATTATGTGCAAGGAACGTGATGCTAGATTCTTTGCTGTTCCTTTGGAGTTTAGTGGCGACCAGGGTGTTATGATTGCCTGGCAGGGTGTTTTGCAGAAAGATGATGTTGTTGAGCCTGAAAAAGCAGATGTTCGGCCGTATGAGAGAATTGATGAGGTTGAAGTGACCTGGAAATAATCACTTCTTTCGTTTTTTTGCCTTTTTCTTGACTGCTTTCTTTTTTGCTTTTTTTGCAGGTTTCTTGGCTTTCTTTGCAGGCTTTAATACTGGTACTAGTGGTTGTATTAGCCCGCATTCCCTGCATATTATTTGTTCTCTTATTGCGCTTTTTACTATGTTCATGCTTGCGCAGTCTGGGCATTCTTTTGCTTGTTTTATGTCCATGTTTTTTTGGGTTTTCTCGTCGCTTATTTAATCTTTGTTTTTCACTTTATGGCGACGATTTGCTTCAATATTGCCTCTTTTCCTTTCCAGTCTAGTGCTTCTTTAAGAACCTGCTCTAAATGCTCGACTGGTATTATTTCGACTTTTTCCAGTTTTTTCTTGTCTACTATTATGTCTTTTAGGTTTGATTTTGGTACTATTATTCTTTTTATGCCTGTTTCTATTGCTGCTTCGACTTTTGCTGAGACTCCTCCTACTGGAAGGACTTCTCCTCTTACTGATAAACTGCCTGTCATTGCTGTGTCTTGTTTGACTGGCACGTCTTTGAGTGCGCTTATGATGGCTATTGCTACTGCTATGCTTGCGCTGTCTCCTTCTACTCCTTCGTATGTCTGTAAGAATTGTACGTAAATGTCATAATCTTTTATGTCTGTTCCGAAGTATTTTTTGACTATTGGAGTTACGTTTTTGACTGCTTCTTTTGCTATTGTGCCTAGTTTTCCTGTTGCTACTATTTCTTTTTCCTTGCCCCAGGGTCCTACTGCTGCTTCTATTGGTAGTATGATGCCTGAGAACGTGCCTCCTCCGCCTATTACTGCCAGCCCGTTTACTCTTCCTGTTTGTTTTCCTTCTGTTACTATGATTTCGTATTCTCTTTTTCTTTCTATGAATTTGTCTGCTATTTGTTGTTCTAGTGGTCTTGCTATTTTTTTGGCTTCTGTGAAGTGTTCTTTTTTGACTAGTTTTGAGTTTTTCTCGATTGCGAGGTCGCCTGCTGCTCTTATTATTCCTCCCAGCTCTCTTAGACGCAAAGTTAAGTGTCCTTTTCTGTTCGCAAGCCTTCTTGCGTCGTCGATTACTGCCAGTACTGCGTCTTTGTTGAAGTGTGGTATTTTTTTGTCTCTTGCTACTTCTTGTGCTATGAATCGTGCTATTTTTTCCCTGTTTTCTGCTGTGTCTGGGATTGTGTCGTTCATGAATATCTCGTAGCCGTATCCTCTTATTCTGCTTCTCAAGGCAGGGTGCATTTTTTGTACTGTTTCCATGTTTCCTGCTGCTACGAGGATGAAGTTGCAGGGTGCTGGTTCTGTTCTGACCATTGCTCCTGCGCTTCTTTCGCTCTGTCCTGTTATTGAGTATTTTCCTTCTTGTAGTGCTGTCAGTAGTTCCTGTTGTGTCATTGGGTCTAGTGTTGCTATCTCGTCTACGAACAAGACTCCCATGTGTGCTTTGTGGATTAGTCCTGCTATTACTCTTTCGTGTGCTGGTGTTCCCAGCCCGCCTGATTGCAGTGGGTCGTGCAGTACGTCTCCCAAGAGTGCTCCTGCGTGTGCTCCTGTGGCGTCCCAGAATGGTGCTTGTTTTTTTCCGTAGTTGTCGACTATTATTTTTGGTGATTCCAGTTTTGCGTTTCCGAATGGTTTTCTTCCTAGTCCCATGAACATTACGTATGCTGCCAGGAATAGCATTCCTCCGAGGAAGAATGCTGTGAACATTATGTCGCTTTGGTAGTGTGCTCTTGCCCACCATGGCATTACCATTGATGCTATTAGCAGTCCTATGAGTATGATGTTTTGTATTTTGAAGAAGCCCATGTTTTGTATGTTTGCTTTTGCCACTAGGTCTCTTCCTTTTCCTGCTGGTACTGTTCTGATTAGTGGCTGGTGTTCGTCGTTTGGGTTGTAGAATGCTAGTGTGTCTACGAGCTTTTCTTTTGGCAGTAGTTCTGCGAGTGCCATTCCGAGCATTGATTTTCCTGTTCCTGGCTCTCCTATCAATAACACGTGTCTTCTTTGTTGTGCTGCTTTTCTTACTATTTCGCAGGCCTGGTCCTGGCCTATGACTTGGTCTATTATTTTGTCTGGGACTTTTATGTCTGCTGTGCTTTTGAACTTTAGTTCTGTCATTTTTCCCCTTTTAGTGTCGACGAGAGCGCCTTTATAAAGGTTATGGTTAAACTTATTTGTTACTACTACTAAGTGGCTAAAAAACAAAAGATTTATATATGGGGAAGTGTATATTATAGTATATGGTGTTTAATCTTAAACTGAAAGGGGTGCTTGACTCGCTCCAGGACCTTGTTGCTGAAGTTAGAGAGACTTCCGGCGAAAATGAGATTTTTGAGGTTTTAAGAGCTAGGGAAGAGATTGCGCGCAGAAAGAGGGAGCGTGATTACGGCCTTACCTGTACTTTGACTATTGATGAAGAGGATTTAGAGGCTCTTAAGCGTATAAAGTCAGAAATCGGCTTTTTGGATGCTCTTCGTAGTTCACAATTAAAGAGCCTTTCTCCTAGATTGGGTGTTTTGAAGAGGAATAAAGCTTCTTTGGAAAACATCCGCGATGTTGTTTCTAATACAATTTATCAGGGGTCTGTTGATATTGCTAAACAAATGCTTTTGTATCTTGCTAATTATCCTTCTGAAAAACATTATGTTTTTGTTCAAGGTAAAGCGCAAGTTGAGAATTTGTATGACATTCTTCTTCATTTTGGCTATGATTTCCAATCGGTTAAGGAAAAAACTATTGGTTTATTGGAGAAGAGTTTGCACCGCGCAGGCCCTGCTGGCGTTCAGAATCTTTTAAACTATGCTAAAAACGTGGATAAAATGCAGAAAGCGTGTACTGCTTTATCATTGCAGTCTTTGAACAGGGAGATATCCGTCATAGATGGCCAGATTGATCAACTTGAAGATAGACTTGATACTCTGATTGCAGTATCTGGTCCTGCTCGCCAGACTCGTGATGAAGATAGGGCTCTTCTTGTTAAAAACTGTAAGGCTCCTTTGGAGGGTTTGACTCTTGAGCAACGTGAACAGACATATATTTCTGCAAAGAAGGACCCTAATTTCAAGCGCGCTTATATTGCTTACAAGCAGGCTGCATTGGCGACAATGTCAAGACCGGAAGAGGAAATTGGAGGTTCTCTGCACAGCGCTGAGTTCCGTGAATTGTTTGTAAAATATTACGGCAACGGCAGGAATGGAAACAGAAAAGTTATGGATATTGAAGATATTAAGGAAGAGAACAAGTGGTTGTATCTTTTGCTTACTGTTGAGAACACTCCTAAACTTCACGCTGATAATTCTCCTTTGAGTGCCGCTGAGCTTTTTGAGCTTGACGATACTCCTGTCAGAGTTGTTGAGCCTAGTGCGAAAGGTTTAATTTCAAGAGCTCTAAGCAGAATTAAACGTTATATTTTGGATTGAAAATGGTCAGGATTTTGACTGCCTCGGACATTCACGAGACAGAATATGAGGATAGTGAAGAAACTCGTTCTTTTCCTAAATTGAGGCATATCTGTGATATCGCCAATTATCGTGGTGTTGATGGTATTTTTTTGAATGGCGATTATGTTGGCAATCAAAAAGTTGGTTCTCCTGAGCTTATTCCTGTTATGCGCGTCAATAATGAAAGCACCGAGAGATTTAAGAGATGGGTTGATTATGAGAATAGGGAGGTGTTGGAGATATATTCAGAGGTTTTGCAGTTAGGTGGAATTAACAGTGTTAGGCGTGCTATTAACGAGGGTGCTTTGCCTTCTAAGCTTGTTGAAGCTCTTAAGACTTTGTTGAAGGATGCTGAGCGTGTTGAATCTAAGTTTGAGGATGTTGAGAGAGAGTATGCTCCTATTATTGATTTTAATGAGCGTTGGACAAAAGCAGATATTGATGATTTGAAAAAAAAGCTTAAAGAGAAGGCTTTTTCCAATTACAGGGAAATGGACCGCGCTTTAGGTTCTGCAAAATGTCCTGTTTATGCTGTTCGCGGAAACTGGGAGACTGATTTCTTTTATGAGTATCCTTGGAAGAATCTTAAGATTTTGGAAAAGCAGGGTGTTGTTGATGTTAAAGGCGTTAAATTTGCAGGCGCGCCTAATTTCCACGAGTACATTTCTCATCTTGGTTCTTCTTTTTATGAAAAAGCAGAAAAAGATCCTGTTCAACCTGATTTGGAAAATATTCAGAACAACCCGGTTATTAACCGTTTGTTTGACAAGGATTTTGATGTTCTTATGACTCATAAGGGTCTGCACCAGCTTGCAGAGGAAGGAGGTAATGATCTTGGGTCTGGTTTTGGTCTTGGGTTGGTTGTTAAGCAGAAGAGGCCTTCTGTTATAGTTGGAGGCCACGTTCACAACAGCAAGACTTTATATCAGCCTGTTACTGAAGATTATGGTTATCAGGGTATTCGTACTTCTGATGAGGAGTTTTTTGAAATGGATATTAGTCCTGAGACAAAGAAGGTTGTTCAGATGCAGAAGTATAAATGGTCTGATGATGTAAAATACAAAGCTGCTTAAGGCGGCGTGACTGGTTCTGGTCTTGGTGCTTGTTGCGGCGCTCTTTGCGCAGGTTTTTTCTTGTAGTGTTTGACTATTAACCATACTATCACTATCAATAGTAAGAGTGGTATCACAAATGCTGTCCAGAACCTGTTTTGTTCTATTATTCCTGCCTGCACCATTCCGTAGAATATGAATATTCCTGCCAATACCAGCATTATTGATATGTAGAGTTTGCTTTTTACCTCTCCGCCGGTCATGCCTATTATTAATGCGAGCAGTAGTCCTATTATCAGTAATAGTACAAAATAAAAGATTATTATGTTGATTATGTTTAGGAGGTTTGCTGTCATTACTGCAAAGAATCCCATTACAAATGCTGTCATTGCGTTTACTTTTTTGCTTTCCTTGCCGAATACCTGTGTTTTCTGGAGTACTGCGTATGTTATTGTGAATACCAGCAGAAAGGGCAGTATTACATCTATTAGTCCTATGTTGACTAATAATTGGAACGCCTCTTTTACCATGCTGTTGTTTATCTGAGCTTATTATAAAAAGCTTACTCATGCGGTCTGCATATGTCGTAGAATGCGCAGTGTCCTGAGCTCCACTTGCATAACGGCCCTGGGTTTTTTGGGTAATTGTTTACGTCTGTTGTTTTTGTTGCTGAGTGTATGTGTTCTATCTCTTTTTTTGCCATTTCCAGCAGTGCTACGTCAACATCTATCAGTCTTTCTTTTCCTTTAAGGAAATACACTCCTGCATGCTTTGGCATTGTTCCATGTTTGTCAAAGTAGAGTAAGCAGTAAATGGCTAGTTGTAATAGGTGTTCGTTCATGTTTTCTGTGCTTGATGTTTTGTAGTCCATGAGCCTTATTGTTCCGTCGCCTTGGCTTTCTATGGCGTCTATTATTCCTTTTGCGCTGTATTTTTCTGATACAAACATTTTTTCGCGTTCTGGTGTTAGTTTTTTGAATCTTTCTTGGAAGGTTCCTTGTTGTTTTTCTATTTTTGTGCAGAATAATTCTAACCAGTTGAAGAGCATGATTAGTGTTTCTTCGAAATAGAATATTTTTTGGTCTTGTGTGAGCTGGAGGTAATCCAGTTTTGGTTTTGCGTTCTGCCATTCCTGCAGAAGCAGTTGCTGGACTTTTAGTTTTAGTTCTCCTTCGTAGTTTTCCATTGACATTTGTTTTGTGTCAACATCAAAGAAGTGTTCCAATACTGAGTGTGCTATGTTTCCTCTTACTTGGTGTATGTTTGGAGGTGTTTCTAGCTGTAAAATGTAAGTGTAATAGTATTTTCTTGGGCAGTGATTGTACGTTTTTATTGAGCTTGGGCTCTGCACTCTTTTTTGCATTAAATTTCGGAGAAACAGCTCCTTTTTATGTTTTTGTATGATATAACCAAAGGGTTTCCGGCTATATTGGGATTCTTTTCGGTTTTTTCTCAGATAAAGTCTTTAAGGACTTCTTCCTTGTATTTTGCATGAAAAGAAAAATCCTGCTTGTTATCTCCTTGGTTGTTTCAATAATTGGTATTTGTTCTCTTTTTTTTGTCAAGCCCGAGGTCTCTCCTCAGTCTTTGCAGCTCTCTGGGTTTGTTAAGTCTGTTAATCAGAAGGAAAAGGTTGCTTTCATTAGTTTTGTTCCTGATGATTTTCTTGTTGTCTCTTTTGAAAAGATTGATTTAAAGCCGGGCAATCATACTTTGACTGGCCGTTTGCAGCATTATAAGGGCAGGGTTGAGTTTGTTGTAGAGTCTTATGATTGAGGCTGTTTTTCTGGGCTTGCTTCTTGGTTTTTTTGCTGGTTTGATTCCTGGCATTCATACTAATCTTCTTGCAGTTGTTATTGCTGGCTTGCATTTTGATGTTTGGTTTTCTTCTGTTTTGTTGGTTTCTTTGGCTGTTTCTCGTTCTGTTGTTGATGCTGTTCCGACTGTTTTTCTTGGCGCGTCTGAGGATGTTATGGCTTTGCTTCCTGGTCATCGTTTGTTAAAGAAAGGCTACGGTATTGAGGCCGTCAAATTTTGCGTAATTGGCAGCGTGTTGGGTGTTGTTTTTGGTATGTTGCTGATTCCGTTTTTTTTGTTTGTTTTTCCTTTGTTGTTTTCTTTGCTGAAGCCGGTTCTGTTCTGGATTCTTCTGATGCTTGTAATTTTTCTTTTGTTTCGTGATTCTTGGTGGGCTTTTGTTGTTTTTTTTCTTTCAGGCCTGCTTGGCTTGCTGGTTCTAAACAGTGTTCGTGAGCCTTTGTTTCCTTTGCTTTCTGGTTTGTTTGGCGCAAGCGGCTTGTTGATGTCTTTGTTCAGCAGGGTTTCTGTTCCTTTTCAGGCTGATACTGATGTTGCGCGCCTGCCCAAGCTTTCTTTGTTTTCTTCTGTTGTTTTCGGTGCGCTTGCTGGAGGCATAGTTACGTTGTTTCCTGGTCTTGGTCCTTCCCAGGCTGCTGCTCTTTCCCAAATTAAACGCCAGAGGTCTTTTTCTTTTCTTGTTCTTGTTGGTGCGCTTGGCACTGTTGACGTTCTTATTTCATTGGTTACTTTTTTTGTTGTCGGCAAGACCAGAAATGGCGCGGTTGTGATTATTGAACAGCTTTTGGGTAGTATTTCGGGTTCTGTTTTGTTTTATTTTGTTGCTGTTGCTTGTGTTTCGGTTGGTTTTGCTTCTGTTCTTGCCTTGTTTGCTTCCAAGTGGTATGCTTTTTTTGTTGAGCTTGTTGATTACTCTTTGATTTCTTTTTTGGTTTTGTTGTTTTTGTTTTTTATGGGCTTCTTTCTCTCCGGCTGGCTTGGCGTGCTTGTTTTCATTACTTCAACTTTCGTAGGAATGATTGCTCCATTGACTAATACTTCTAGAAGTCACGCGATGGGTTGTCTTTTGCTTCCGACGCTTATTCTATTATGGTAACCTTTATAAACACCTTCTTTTCTCTTCGTCGTTATGATGGGCAT
>JAHWHB010000030.1 GCA_019323575.1 Candidatus Woesearchaeota archaeon | reverse complement strand
AATTATAAAAAAAAGGAGGACAGCTTAACGGTTTTCCCCCGCAATGGAGTACAGACCGTTACGGAAGCCGGTTTAACTGCCAGGTTCGAATGAGACTGGGTGGAACCCGGCCCCTATGGCCGTCCAGTATTGACGGAAAGTGAGGGATTTATAAACTTTTCCGTATTTCCCACACCTATGAAAGTATTAGTAACAGGCGGGGCGGGCTTCATAGGAAGCCATTTAGTAGAAGAACTAGTCAAAGAACACGAAGTAACAATTCTAGACAACCTTACAACCGGAAAAGAAGAAAACATAGCCAAAATAAAAGACAAAATCAAATTCGTAAAAGGAGACATAAACGACGAAGCCCTACTGCAGAAAACAATGCAAGGCCAAGAAGTAGTATTCCACCTAGCAGCAATAGCAAGCGTGCCATACTCAGTAGAAAAACCTCTAGAAACACACAAAATAAACACAACAGGAACACTCAGAGTACTATTAGCAGCAAGAGACGCAAAAGTAAAACGATTCATCTACTCCAGCAGCGCAGCAGTATACGGAGACGAACCAACACTCCCAAAAACAGAACAAAGCGTGCTAAAACCACAAACACCATACGCGCTAACAAAACTAACAGGAGAACAATACACACTAATGTTCAACAAACTATACAACATGGAAACCGTTGCACTAAGATATTTCAACGTCTACGGACCAAGACAAGACCCAAAATCACCATATTCAGGAGTAATAACAAAATTCGTAACAGCACTAAAAGAAGGAAGACAACCAATAATATACGGAGACGGGATGCAGACAAGAGACTTCATATTCGTAAAAGACGTAGTACAAGCAAACATAAAAGCAATGACAACAAAAAACACAGGAAAAGCATTCAACATAGCAACAGGAGTCCAAGTATCAGTCAAAGAAATGCTCCACTGCCTCAACGAAATACTAAAAACAAAAATCACAGCAAAACTCGAACCAAGACAGCCAGGAGACATACTGCACAGCGTAGCAGACATAACACTAGCCAAAAAAGAACTCGGCTTCACACCAGACCTACCATTCCACGAAGGACTAGAGCTGACAATAAAAGAGTAATAGAAAATATTAAAACCTTGAAACATTAGATTCTCATAATGCTTCCTGCATTCATAAAAACAGAAACATGGAAAGAACTAGCAGAAATGCTAGCAAACAAACTAAAGACAGCAATAGTATGCGAACAGGCAGTCTACGGAAAACTCTCATTCTTCCAAGAGCTAAGAAACAGAATGAGCGACGCGCCACACTCAAACAAGCCAGGAATAAAATATGTAACAATAGAACACGAAAACAGCAAAATCCACATCGGACCCTTCAAAACAAACGAAGCACACACACTAGACGAAGAACTCGCAGACGCAAGAGAAAAACTACCCGAATGGAAAGAACACTACCAAGAACTAATAGAAACAAACATAAAACAAGCAATAATAGCAAGCAAACACACACAAATCAAAACAGAAGGACTAAACAGAGCAAAACTATTACTAGAATTCTTACAAGCAACCGGACATTCTAAAGACACAAACCAGGCGCTATACACCTCACTCCAATTCCTGTCACACAAATTCAAGCTAAGCAACATATTCATATCAGCATACGGAAAGCACGCCAGATTATTTGACATCAATGAAACAGCAAAAGCAGTGGAACAGAGAATCACAGCACAAATAAAAGCAACAAAAACAATATGCACAATACAAAACGTGCAAAAAGACTTTCTACTGGAAGGAATCAAAGACAGAGACAAAATACCAAAATGCGCAACAGGATACCCAATGACAATGGACAGAGAACTAATAGGCTATGCGATAACCTACTCAGAACAAAGCCAGCAAATAGACGACACATCAGAAGTAATATACGAGCTGACAAGAATACTAATGAGACTGGCACAACAAGAAAAAGTACAAGAATCAGCAATAACAGACCCATTAACAGGACTAAACAACAGAGCAGAACTCGTAAAAAAATTCGACGAACTCATAAAAAAACAGTCAGAAAGCAAACAACCAATAAGCGTGATGATGATGGACATAGACAACTTCAAAAAATACAACGACACTCAAGGACACCCAGAAGGAGACAGAGTGCTAAAAGCAGTATCAGAAATCATCAAAACACTAACACCAAAAAACTCAATAAGCAGCAGGTACGGAGGAGAAGAATTCATGATAATACTGCCAGAGAAACAGCAGGAAGCCAAAGAATTCGCGGAAAAAATAAGAAGCGAAATAGAAAAAAACTCACCATTAACAATCAGCATAGGACTGATGACATGCATGAACAGCTCAGCATCAAGAGAAACACTAATACGAGAAGCAGACAGAGCATTATACAGAGCAAAAGAACTTGGAAAGAACAAAGTAATATCATTCATGATGCTCGACAAAACACTGGGAATAATAGACACCTAATGAGAGGTCTT
>JAHWHB010000029.1 GCA_019323575.1 Candidatus Woesearchaeota archaeon | reverse complement strand
TTTGCTTTTGCTTTGTTTATCTCTTCCAGTATCTCCTTTAGCTCCTGATAATGCTCATAAATCAGTTCGCCTTTTCTTTGTTGTTCTATTGCTTTTTTTTCTTGTTCTTCTTTTGTTTTTGTCTGTACGTCTATTATTTCTTGCATTTTTGCTCTTTTTTGTTCGTATGCTCTGCTTGCTTTCTCTTCTTTTTTTGTCTGCAGGTTTTTAGTCAGATACTTGTCAAGTATTTCCGAGAATGTTTTGTATGTTTTGCCTGTTTCTTTGTATTGTTCGAGTTTTATTGGGCTCATTTCCCCGTCGCTGTAAATTCTTGGGTTTTTCTTTTCTTTTAGGAGTTCTCTGTAGCTTCCTCTTGCGATTATCTCTTTTGCCAGCAATTTCCCAAAACCAGCGCTTGCAAGTTCTTTTTCTTCTTTTGGCACTTCTGTGAGTTCAAACAAATTCTGCTTTTGTGGCGGGAGCTGGTATGTTTTTCCTCGTCTTATTTCTCTGTCTTTCCATGCTCTTTCTTCTTTTGCTGCCAGTATCTTCTGGTTCTCATCTGTTAATACCATGTTTCCGTTTGAAAACAGCTCAATAAACAAGTGAAATTTCTCTTTTTGTGTTTGTAGTGTTATTTTTGCTATTCTTTCGCTGTTTATCTGCTTGATTTCAGTTATTTTTTTTCCTTTTAGGTATTTTCTTAGTGTTGAGCATAGTGCTGTTGGTTTTTCTGTTTCTGGTTTTTCTTTTGCCAGAAACATTGCTTTGTCTGTTATCTGCAATAATTGTTTTCCTTTTCCTGATTTGTGTATTTGCAGTATTAGCCCGTTTGGTTGGTAGATGTTGTCTATTCTTCCTCCGATTAATTCTTGTAATTCTTCGATGAGAAAGTGTAGTTCGAGGAAGTTTAGTTCTGTTTTCATTTAATTAAGGCTGCAGATTTAGAATTTAAAGTTTGCCTTATTTGTTGCAAATATTGTTTGCAACTTTAAAAAATTCCAACAGGGATTTTTTATTTTTCTAGCAGTATTCCGACTATTGCTCCGTATGCCGGTCTGGTTATTAGTACTCCGATTGTTACTGCTAGTATTGTTGTTATTGCGAATCCTTTCAATAGTCCTGCTCCTGCGAACATTAGAGGAAGCATTGCTACTACTATTGTCAGGTATGCGCTGAATATTATGAAGAATGCTCGTTTTATTTTTTCTTTCCAGTTGTATGCGTGGCCTTCGCCTCCGCTTGTGGCTTCGTCGGTTATGACGATTTGGTCGTTTACTCCTGTTCCTACTGCTAGTATTAGTCCTGCTATTGCTGCTAGGTCTATGTTCCAGCCTATTAGTGCTGCCATTGCGAGTGTTAGGAAGATTTCTGATAGTGCTGTTATTATGATTGGGATTGCTATGATTATTTTTCTGTAGACTATCATTAGTACTATTGCTACTCCTGCTAGTGCCAGCAGGCCTACTATGAATGCGTTTTTGAGGAATTCTTTTCCTAGGATTGGTGATATGTTGTCTATTCTGTCTACTTCTATTTTTACTGGTAGCGAGCCTGTTATTAGTATTGTTTGCAGTCTTTTCATGCTTTTTAGCGCATTTTCCATTGCTGCTTGTTCTGTTGGTCCTGTTCCTCCTCCTGTTATTGCTATGTCTGTTGTCTCTCTTCCTCTTAGTTCCGCTGCTATGTTTAGCCGGTCTACTTCCTGGTTGTCCAAAAACAGCACTAGTTGTTCTGAAAGGCTTCCTGAGATTACTTTCAGGTCTCTTGTTAGGTCTGCCTGTCTTTTTGCTGCTTCTGGGCTTAGTGTGATTGAGAACATGAATGAGCATCCCCATCCTTCTTCGTTTCTTCCGCATCCTCTGTTTGGGTCGATGCCTGAGCATTGTGCTGTTCTGCACACGTATGTTATGTCTTGTCCTCCTTTGAATACTGTGTCGTTTCCTATTTTTGCTTCAAACTTTCCTTGCTTGCCGAGCAATTCTCTTACTTCTTCTTCTGTTGCTCCTGCTATTTCTACTAGTATGTATCTTTCTCCTCCTAGGAAGTCTGGTGAGTCTGATACTTCTGTGACTACTACGTCGCCTAGTCCGTAGACGTTTAGTCTTTCTTTTAGTGAATCAATCATTAAGGTGAGTGTTTCTCTGCTTGTTTCTTCTGCCGGTCTTAGCAGTACTCTTGTTCCGCCCTGTAGGTCTAGTCCTTTTCGTAAATTGCTTGTTGGTGCTGGTGCCAGGCTGAATCCTAGTGGTTCTATGCCTATGGTTTCTGTTAGTGTTTTTTGTTGTTCTACTTCTTTTTCTGTTGTTTTGTTGACTAGGACTGTTGTTCCGTTTATGGTTTCGTTTACTTCTTTTGTTTCGTTGATGAGAACTATTTCTGTTTCGTTTAGTATTGTTGTTTTATATTGTGGTTTTACTGTTAATTGGTATGTTTTTTTGTTTGTTTTTATCTGGATTGTTTGGTCTGGTTCTAGTTTTGATGTGAAGTCGTAGTATGCTTGCAGGTCTTTGATTGGTTTGTTGTTCATTGCTATTATTCTTTCGTGCGCCATTGGAGCTAGTGCTGCTTTTGGCTGTTCAAATCCTGCTAGTTCTGCGCTGCTGTTTCTTGCTATTGCTTTGATTGTCACTCCTTGGTTCCATGGGTTTGGGTTTATTGCAAAGAATCCTAATACTAGGCAGATTATCAGAATCATTACTCTGAAATTCCAGATTAGTTTCTTAATTTCCATGCTTTCTCTCCAAATACCACCTTAGGATTCCTGCGTTTTGGAACCAGGTGTATATGAGGTCAAATGCTAGTCCTATTACTGTTATGAGCATGATTTGTTTGATTGTGTCTGATTGTGCGAAGAAAAGGCCTATTGTTGCTGCTATTATTGCTGTTGCTGTCATTGTTAGTCCTGTTCTTAGTGCTCCTTTTATGCGTTCAAATATTGTTCCGCCTTCTGATTTTCTTTTTAGCACTTTTGTGGTGAGAAGGATGTCTGTGTCTACTGAGTAACCTATAAGCATTAACAGCGCTGCGATTCCTGCTGTGCTCATTTTTATTCCCAAAAGTCCTACTACTGCCAGTGTTGATACTATGTCTGATGCTGCTGTTAATATGACGAATAAAGATGGCACTACTGACCTGAATGTTAGGAATACCACTAGTGCCATTGCTATGAATGCTATTATTAGTGCTTTGATTGTTTGTGAGAAGAATCTTTGTCCTAGGCTGCTGCCCATGCTTTCTATGCTGTATTCTCCTTGTTTTAGGGATATTCCGAGTTCTGGGAGTGTTGTTTCTAGGTCTTGTGCTGTTATGTCTGCTGCTTCTATTATTAGTGCTGCTGGTCTGCCTCCTTCTGTTATCTCTCTTACTCCTATGTCTGCTTTTGGATATCTGCTGCCCAGCGCGTTTTCAATTTCGTTTATGTTTACCGTGCTGTCTAATGGCACGGTCATTGTTATTCCGCCTTTTAAAGAAACGCCTTTCTGGAAGTATTCGCCTGTTGTTGATTTTACTGCGAATAGTGTTATTATGCAGGCTATGACTATTATAAAGCTGAATATCATCAGCTTTTTGTACTGATGGTCGTAAAAATTTAATATTGTGTTTTTTATTGACAAATAAACCACCTTTTATGGCGGAACTATGATTGGTTTTTAAACGTTTTGTTAAGTGAGGCGTGTACAAAGCCTAAAAAGAGGGGGTTTGGCTTTTCTAGCTTTGATGTTAGCTCGTTGTGGGCTTGTGTGGCTACGAAAAATGGGTGTTTTTCCAGTTCTATGTACTCTACTAGTTGCTTGTTTTCTGACATGCCTGAGAATATCATTCCGTTTTTTGTGAGTTGTTCATGGTATGCCGGGTTTACTTCGTATCTGTGCCTGTGGCGTTCTAGTGCAGTGTCTGCGTTATACAGCGCCTGCACTTTTGTTCCTTTTTGCAGTACTGCTGTGCACCCTCCTAGTCTCATTGTTCCGCCTTTTGATTTTATGTTTCTTTGTTCTGGTATGTAGTCTATCACTGGGTGTTTTGTTTTTTCATCGATTTCTATTGAGTGTGCTCCTTCTAGTTTGCACACGTTTCTTGCGAATTCTATTACTGCCAGCTGCAGTCCATAGCAGATACCTAGAAATGGTATGTTGTTTTCTCTTATGTGTTTAATTATGCTTATTTTTCCTTCCACTCCTCTTGAGCCGAATCCGCCGGGTATTAGGACACCGTCAACGCCTTTTAGTGCGTCTTCTACTTTTTGTTTTACTGTTTCTATGTCGGTTGTCTCTATCCATTTAAGGTTTACTTTTGTATTGCAGTGGGCTCCTGCGTGTGTTAGTGCCTCTATTATGCTTGCATAGCTGTCTTTTAGCTCTGTATATTTTCCGCAGATTGCTATTGTTGTCTGATTTTTTGGAGTTTTTATGTTCTGGACTAGTTTTGTCCATTCTGTCAGGTCTCCTTCTGTTTCAATTTTGAGTTTTTCTTTTAGTCTTTCAAGAATTCCTTCTTCTTTGAAAAGTATTGGCACTTCGTAGATGCAGTTGATGTCTTTTCCTGTTATTATGTTGTTTTCTTCTATGTCGCAGAACAGTGATATTTTTTCTTTTATTTTCTTTGGAAGCGCGTTTTTGCTTCTGCAGATTACGATGTCTGGTGTTATTCCTTTTTCTCTTAGTAATGCTATGTCTCTCTGTGCTGGTTTTGTTTTTGGTTCTCCTACTGTTTCGAAGAAGGGCACGTAAGTTAGATGTATGTATGCTACGTTTTGTGATCCGACTTGTTTTTTTAGTTGTCTTGCTGCTTCTACAAACCACGAGTTCTCAATGTCTCCTACTGTTCCTCCTATTTCTATTGTCATTATGTCTGCGTTTTCTGTTTTTTGTAATGTTTTCCACCATTCTTTGATTTCTTCTGTTATGTGCGGGAATATCTGTATTGTTTTTCCCAGGTATTTTCCTTCTCTTTCGTTTGCGACCACTCTGTTGAATATTTTGCCCGATGTGAGGTTCCATTCTGATTTGCAGGTTATTCCGAGAAATCGCTCATAGTGCCCGAAGTCCATGTCTACCTCTCCGCCGTCCGCTAGTACAAATACCTCTCCGTGTTCTATTGGATTCATTGTTCCTGGGTCTACGTTGAGGTAGCCGTCGCATTTGATTGTGACTATTTTTTTGTTGTTTTTTAGAAGTCTTGCTATGGAGGCTGTTGCGATTCCTTTCCCTAATCCCGATAGAACTCCTCCTGTTACGATTATGTATTTCGTCTGCACATTATTGAAACTTTTGTTTTGTTTAAAAATTTTGTTATACTAAAAGAATGTTTGGTATAATCCTTGGTATACTTTGAATCCGTCGAATCCTGGGATTGGGAGCATGTTTAGTACGAATAATAGGAGGTTGATTTGTTTGGTTAGGTATAATAGCAGGTAGGTGTTCTTTTTCATTCGTTTTTTGTGGAGTAATGCCCAGGATGTTACAAATAATAGCAGGTTCATTAATGGTCCTCCGAATGCTATTATTGAGCTTGATAATGGTGTTATTTGGGAGATTCCTGCGCCTATGCTTACGTATGCCGGTACGAAGAATATGAAGTTAAAGCGCAGTACTCTCATTACTATTCCAATTAATAGCCAGAAGTATGCTGCGTGGAAGTCTGCCTGCAGCCCGAACCCGATTGCCAGAAATTTGTGTGCGAGTTCGTGTAGTATTAGTGCTGGCGCGGTTACCATGCATGCGAATAGAAATGCGTTTTTGTCAAAGCCTATTGCTCTTTGTCTGAATAGGTCCATGAATATGTAGCCTACTGCTACTGTCATTATTATTACGTCGATAAGTTCTCTTGGTGTGAATATCATTTTTGTTTAGGTTGAGTGTTTTATTTATAAAATTATGGAACTGGTATGCCTACAAAGAAGTTTTTGAATGCTTCGTCTATGTGGAATAGCGTCTCTGGAAGTGTCTCTTTTGTTATCTGCACTTTTAGTCTTGCTCCTGCTGCAAAGGGTTTTCCTCCTCCGTTGAATAGTTCTGCCAGTTTTTTAACGTTTACGTCGCAGTTGTCTCTTCTTCTTAGTCCGATTCTTCCGTCGCGGTACAATACGACTGCAACGTCTACTCCTGCGTGTCCGTCGAGTATTTTTTGGCAGGCGTCTGCTGTGTTTAATATGGGTGAGGAGTAGGCAAATCCGAATCTGTAGTTGACGTATGATTTTACTGTTAGTGATTTTATGAGTTCTTCGTATGCTATATTCTTTTTTTCTAGATGGTTTGTGTAGAATTTTTCAAAGTGTTCATTCCAGATTACTCCTCTTGATAGTGCGTCGATTAGTTCTACTGGGTTGTATTGTGCTGTTATTAGGTCTGAGAGTTTTGCTGCGTGTTCGTCCTGTATCTGCCAGAATTTGACCTCGTGGGCGAGTTCTGCAAGTTTTTTTGCTATTATGTCGTTTGGCAGGAATCTTTGTTGTGCGAGTTCTGCTGAGCATTTGTTTCCTTGTGATTTGTCGAATAGTTTGCTTGGCGGGACTACGCTTTCCTCGTCGTGGGTGTTCCAGTAGACTATTTTGTTTTTTTTGTTTACTTTTTCCAAAAGTGGAATGTGGTCTGGTGTTATGCTGACGTCTATTACAAATATTAGCTGGTGCTCTCTTTTTGCCATGTCTTCCAGTTCGTCTTCTAGTGCGTCCAGGTGCAGGAATCCTCCGAAGTGTGTTGGCAGTTTGTTTAGTGTTGCGTGCCGCATCACTATTGCCGCTCCTGCCACCCCGTCTAGTTTTTCAGAGCAGTATATCGATATCACGTCGATAAAAGAAGAGGGTGGTGTATATATTATTTACGTTGTTTTCATTATTTTGTACCATTGGAATAGTAGTCTGTCGACGCTTTTTAGGAGCTCTAATTGTTCTCCGTTTAGTGTTATGCAGCTTTGGTTTAGTGTTATTTGTGTGGGTCCTTCTGCTACAAGGTAGATTACTGATTTGTTGTCTGCGCAGGTTATTATTGACCTGTTTTGGCAGGCTTCTGTTTCGTTTTTGGTGCATGCTGCTTCTACTGTGAAATTTAATGCTCTTATGACGTTTAGGCTTAGCTCTGATGCTGCCAGTGCCAGGTATTTGAATTTGTCTGATTCCACGTCTGGGTCAAAGGTTATGTAGATTGGTGTTTTTCTGAATCCTGTGAAGTTTCCGGTTATTGTGACGTTTTCTACTTGTTTCGGGTTGTATCTGAACATGGCTTCGAATAACTGGTCGTCTAGTTGTATGTTTGTTTTCCATAGCCCTCCTGTTTCTTCGAATTTGAAGTAGTTGTACTCTACTATGTTTCTCTTTGGTTCTTCTTTTTTCATTCCGAATAATACAAATAATATTATTAGCGCGAACATTATTGCTCCTGCTGCGATGAAGATTTTTGTTTGTGTGTTTGTTTTTGGTTCTAGTTCTGTCACGTCATTACTCCTAGGATTGTGTAGACAAATCTTTCTGTCTGTTGGTACAGGTCTCTTTCGTCAACCGCGCCTATTGTGATGCACGTGTTTTCTATTGTTATTGCTGATTCGTCTGTCTGTTTGAGTTCTACTACTGGGTTTTCTGGTGTTGAGTCTTTGCACGTTTTTTGCGGCAGACTTGTTCCTGTGTTGTTTGTGAGCGCTCTTTCTATTACTTTGTCTTGTAGCTGTACTTCAAAATAATATTGTGCTGACGCTAGTTCTTCTGCCAATTCGCTTTGCGGGTTGTATGTTACTGTGAATACTGGTGAGCTTAGAAGCATTTTTGCTTCTTCTGGCATTGTTATGTATTCTAGGTCTTGTGGGTAGAATAAGAAGCCGTGCTCCTGTCCGTTTATTTTTGTGAAGAACTGGTTGTCTTTTATTTTGAATGTGTATTCTCCGTACTCGAGTTTTTCTTCGGGGCTTAGGAATTCTACTACCATTCCGAAGATGCTGAATATCATTATGAATGCGAAGAATAGTCCGATTAGTATTTTTTTGTTCATAAGTGAGAATTCTTTGTGGCGATATTTAAGATTTACGACATCTTTAAATACGCTTCAGGGGTTGGATTGGTTATGAAATGTGATATTTGCAAGAAGACTCTGGCTGAGACTTTTCTCAAGAAGATTGTTGGTAGTTATGTTAAGGATGAGAAGGGCAGGCTTCATCCTGTTTGCAGGGAGTGTCAGAAGAAGCTGAAGTCTAAGGAAGAGCTTTTGAAGAATATTTAGCGCCCCTGTAGCTTAGTAGCCATAGCGGCGGTTTCGTATCTTGTAGAAAGAACCGCAGGTCGGGAGTGCAACTCTCCCCAGGGGCTTTGAAAATCAGAGAGTTTCAAATGCCCCGAAAACGCTTTGCGTTTTCGTTGGCTTCGCAAACCTTTTTATTCTGATTTTCTTTTTTATTCCAAAAATGGTGTTTGTCGCTTTTATTTTGGGTTTTTTTGTCAAGATTGTTACTGGTTTTGATGATGTTATGACTCACGTTTCTGTTACTGCAAGTATTACTCGTACGCGTTTGGGTAAGGTTGCTTTTTGTATTGGTATTCTTCTTGCTATCTCATTGGCTATTGTTGTTGCTGTTTTTTTTGCCTCTATTTTGAGGCATATTTCCTATTATAGGTATATTTCTGCCGGCTTGCTTTTCTTATTGTCTGGTTTGATTTTTTTTGGCTTTTTTTCAAAGAGAAAGATAGAGAGAAAATTGGTTAAAAAAGTCAAATTTTCTTCTTATCGTTTTGTGAAGCTGTTAATTACTGGGTTTGTTGCCTCTTTTGCTACTGTTATTGATGATACCGTTGCGTATTTGCCTTTGTTTCTTGGTTCTTTTGCTGATGGTTTGTTTTCTGTTTTCGGGATTATTTGTGCTGCTTTGCTTGAGATTTTTGTTATTATTTTTCTTTCTGAGAAGATTTCTGGTCTGCCTTACAAGGATGAATTTGCAAGTTTGGGTCTTGCTCTTCTTGGCTTGCTTGTTTTGATTGGTGTTCTTTAGTCGTACAATAATTTTAAAAGTTTGTGGTGCTTTCTTTGCTGGTATGAGTCAAAAAACTATCATGTTGGTCTTTCTGCTTGCTGTGGCAGCAGTTGGTATTGGTGCTATGTTAGGTAATTTTACGCAGACTGGTGCTGCTGTTGTTCAGCGTTATTGCATGTGTAGCATTACTCAGTATGATTATTATGGTAATCCTATTGGTACTATGCAGCAGCGTGTTCGTGTTCAGACTGCTGAGGCGCATACCGATGCTGCTTGCAATATTCGTTGTGATCAGATGTTCACTCAGGGCGGCTGGGCTAGGGTGCACGCCACTGGTGTAGCCGTATAAACGTATTTTCTTTACGTTATTATTTTATCTTTCTTTGTCTTGCTGTTTCTTAACGAGGAAATCTATATGGAAAGAGCAGTGTTTGGATGAGCGCTGGTTGACGCGTGCGCTTCCTCCCAGCTGCAACACGGGCCCTGTGCTGAGCGCAGAGCTAAATGCCCTGGCCCCTCCGCCTGCTCTTTTTATTAGATCTTTTTTTTGTGCGTCGTGGGATCATAGATCCCACTGGAAGGCGCTTTGATCAAACTTTGGATAAAGTTTGTGCTCTGGCCCCTCCGCCTGCTCTTTTTATTAGATCTTTTTTAAATTTAGAATAAAAATAGAATTATTTTGCTTTCTTTTGGAATTCTGTGTATCCGCAGCCGCCGCAGTAGAGTCTGTTTTCGTGTTGTGCCATGAAGAATCCTTCTCCGCATTTTGGGCAGCTTTTGTTTTTTCTTTCTAGTTTGTCTCCTTTCTTTTCATACATTTTCCAGATTCCTTTTGTTGGTGTTTTTTTTGCTTCTTTTTTATCTGCCATTTTTATGCCTCTTTAGCTTCTTCAGCTTTTGCTTTCTCTGCGGGTTCTGCTGGCTTTTCTTCTTTAGGAGCTTTTTCTTCAGGCGCAGCTGGTTTTTCTTCTTTCTTTTCTGCCGGCTTCTCTTCTTTTTTCTCCGCTGGAGTTGCTGCTGGTGCAGGTGTTTCTGCAGGCGCTTCTCCTGGTGCTGCTGGTTTTTCTTTCTTTTTTGGTTCTACTTTGTCAAATTGTTCTTTTGTTTCGTATACGTATGCTTCTAGTGTTGCTTTTTCTCCGCCGTATGCTCCGTATATGTGTCTTATTGCTACTAGTTCAGGTTTTGCTCCTAGTTTTTTTGCGAGTTCTTCTTGTACTTTTTTGTTGCTTGGCGTTGCTCCTGTGAATGTTATCTCTCCGGTTATTTCTTTTCTCTTTAATAGCGGGTTTTCTTTTGTGTTTATTTTTAGTTCCATTTATGTCACCTTGATTGCGTATTCTCCCTCTTTTTCTGCGCCTATTTTTTTGCCTATGTCGCTGTTTTTGAGGTCTGTGATGTTGATTCTTCCTTTCCAGTTTGTTACAAATTGCGCGTTTTTGCAGATTGGGCATTCGTTTTCTTCAACAAAGTATTTGCATTTTTTGCAGGCTTTTTTCTTGCTCATTTTCGAACCTCCGGTGAGAAAATTTGAAAATCTTTGATTTTCATTATTTTTTCGCCTCCTTCTTTGGTTTCTTTTCTTCTTTTGGTTCTGCTGGTGTTTCTTCTGCTGTTATCCAGTCGATTTTTCCTAGTCCTGGCTGTCTCATTGTTAAGCCTATCTTCGGGTTTGTGACGTCTTTGAATGATACTGCTATTACTCTTGCTCTGCATGAGTCTCCTATTTTTAGTGTCCTTTTTGAGTCTCTTCCTGTTAGTGTTTTTTCTTTTGAGAAGCTTACAAAGTCATCCATTGTTTGTGAGATGTGTATCATTCCGTCTATTGGTCCTAGTGTGATGAATGCTCCGAAGTCTGCTATGTCTTTTATCTTTCCGGGTATGATTTCTTGTAGTTCTGGCTGGAATGCGAGTAATTCAAAGGTTGTGTCGTAGTAGCTTGCTCCGTCTCCTGGGATTATGATTCCTTCTCCTATTTCTTTTACGTTTGCTACGTCTATGACTACTCCTAGGTTTGGGTCTATTAAGCCGTCGTACTTTTGTTTGACTGCTTTTAGTACTGCTTCATTTACGTCGAACTGGAAAAATCTTGGTGGTACTCTTATGTGGTCTTGTACTTCGATTTTGTAAAACATTTGGCCTCCATCAATAACAGCGGCTGAAGAAGCCCTGTTATCTCATCATCCTCGAGAAACATAGGGGTTGTTTAAAAAGGTTTCTATGCTTTCATTAATGCAAGCGTTTTCTTTCCTCTTATGATTATGACGTCTTGTTTTTTCTTTTTCAGCTTCTGCTTCAATTCTCTGTCCATTGTTGCTATTATGTTGTCTTCGTTTGCTTTTTCCAGCAGTATTTTGTCTGTGTGTCCGCCTGTTGTTGGTATTACTGTTACTCTTTTTGTCATGAGTATCATTTTTGCGAGTTTTGCTGCCTGTCCTTCTTTTTTTCCTCTTTCTGTTATCGTGTCGAGTTCTTCTAGGGTTCTGTCTAGTATTGCTACTTCAAATGAGAAGTCAAGTGCTCTTCTGAGCTCTGTGTGTATGTCTATCTTGTTCTTTGCGCATTCTACTAAAAAGTTAGTGTCGAGTAGGACTGTTTTCATAGAAGTGTGATATCCAGGTAACGATGGACGCGAGTATTATGCTGTATAGTATGAATGCGAATATCATGTCTATCATTGTTGTTATTCCTTCTATGTTGTAGACTGTTAGTATGAATACTACTGCTGCTGTTGCCACTCCTTTTGGCGCGTCTAGTGACATGAATATTAGTTCTCCTAGTTTGTATTCTTTTCTTAGGCTTATCCAGCAGGCAAAGAATCTTATTGCTGTGTATGTTCCGAAGAGTATTCCTGATGCTATGAAGAATTCTTTCGTGAATGGTATTTTGATTATTATTCCTGTTAGCATGAAGACTAGTATGTATAATGCTTTTGCCATTACGCTTTCTATGCCTAGCAGGGTTATTTTTTGTTTTACGTATACATTTCCGAAGAATAGTCCTAGTGCTGTTACTGATAGTACTCCTGAACCGCCTAGGTTTTCAGCAAGAACATACGCGAGTAATGCTGCTATTATGACTACTAGTGGTGAGTATACTTCTACGTATGATTTTTGTACTATTTTGAATAGTACTATTCCTACGAATACTCCCGCTCCTATTCCTACGATGAATTTCATTATGAATGGTACAGCTTGTTCTATTACTTCTGCTATTTGTAGTGCTGTGATGTTTTCCATTAGGTCTAGTACTACGAATGGCAGGATGACTGTGAGTGGCGTGTTGAACAGGCTTTCGAGTTTTAGGAGTGTTAGTACTTTGCTTTTTCCTGCAAAGGTTAGTACTGCTTCTGGTGCGGTTCCTGTCATTATTGATGCTAGTAGCAGGCTTACCCAGAAGGGCAGGTTGATTATGTAGTGTACTGCTGCTGTAAAGAATACTAGTGTGAACAGGGTTCCCACGAATGTTAGTTTTACTGCTTTTAGGCTGAAAGTGTCTAATTCTCTTATTGGTAGTCTTGCTGTGCTGTCAAATACTATCATTGCCAGTGCTAAGATTGCTACGCTTGTCAGGAATACTGTTGGGAATTGTATTAACGGCTGGTTTTTGTATTCTATTGCTCCGAAGAACATTCCTGTTAATATCAGCAGTAAGATGTCTGGTATCCTTAGCTTGTTTCCCATCCAGGAGCAGATTACTCCTACAAACAGCAGTACTGCGATTGCTGTTGTTATGATTAGCGCGTCCTGCATGTTATTAAGCCAGTGCTGACTATATATAAACTTTCGTTACTACTAACCTTTTTAAACACAAAGTGTGTTTCCTTGCTTTATGCGTTATCAGCCGATATTTAAGTCTGTTTTGAAGTACATTGTTCCTTCAAAGGAGGAGCGTGCTCGTGTTTTGAAGGAGGTTAACCTTTTTCTTTCAATGCTTAACAAGGAGCTTAAGCGTAATAAGTTTAAGGCTGTTGCTGTTCTTGGAGGTTCTTACTCTAAGGATAACTGGCTTTCTGGTGATTATGATGTTGATGTTTTTGTGAAGTTTGGTCTTGTTCATAATTCCCAGAACTTGTCTGATTTGCTTGAGAAAGCGTTAAAAAATTGGGATTTTGAGCGTATTCATGGCAGTCGTGATTATTTTTGGGTTAGGAACAGTATTAAGTATGAGATTATTCCTGTGCTTGATATTAAGAAGCCTTCTGAGGCTGAGAATGTTACTGATTTTTCTCCTTGGCATGTTGCTTGGGTCAATAAGAATGGTAAAAACCTAAAAGATGACATTCGTTTGGCGAAGAAGTTTTGCAAGGCAAATAATTGTTATGGTGCTGAGAGTTATATTCGTGGTTTTTCTGGTCACGTTTTGGATATTCTGGTTATTTATTACAAAGGCTTCCTGCCCTTTTTGAAGGCTGCTTGTAAGTGGAAGCCGAAAGTTGTCATAGACTATAACAAAGTCTACAAGGGCAAGGCTTTGTTGATGATGAATAAGTCTAAGACTGAGGGTCCTCTTGTTCTTGTTGATCCTGTTCAGCCTGGCAGGAATTCTGCTGCTGCTTTGACTCAGGAGAACTTTGACCGTTTTGTTGTTGCTGCTAGGAAGTTTTTGAAAAAGCCGAGTGTTGATTTTTTTGTTGAGCGTCCTGTTGATTTTGAAAGTTTGAGAAAGAAAGGGCATCTTTTGAAGGTTGCTGTCAGGACTCTTGATGATAAGGAGGATGTTGCTGGTGCTAAGTTTGTGAGGGCTTTTGAGTACTTGAAAGCGCAGCTTGCTGATTTTGTTGTTAAGGATTCTGGCTGGTTGTGGGATAGAACCGCTTCTGGTCTTTGGTGGTTTTTGCTTGGCAGGAATTTGTTGCCTGACTCTTTGGATTGGATGGGTCCTCCTGTTAAATTGAAAGAGGCAGTTAAGGAGTTTAAGAAGAAGTATAAGAAGACTTTTGTGAGGAATGGTAGGGTTTACGCTAAAGTTAAGCGTTCTGAGCGCACTCCTGAAGAGGTTGTCAAGCGTGTTTTGAAAGAGCCTTATGTTAAGTCTCGTGTGAGGTTTGCCAGATGAATCCTTTGTTTTGGGCTTTTTTGTTGAGTCTGGCGCCTGTTAGCGAGTTAAGAGGGGGTCTTCCTTTTGCTCTTGCTTCTGGTGTTACTCCTTTCATTGCTTTTGTTGTTTGTGTTGTTGGAAATGTGCTTATTGTTCCGATTGTTTTCTTTTTCCTTGAATTCATACACGAGAAATTTTTGCATTTTGATTCTTATCAGTCTGTTTTTGACCGTTTTATGGAGCGTACCAGGAGAAAAGCAGGTCCTTTGGTGGAGAAATATGGTGTTTTTGGTCTTGCTTTGTTTGTTGCTGTTCCTTTGCCTGTTAGCGGCGCTTATACTGGTGCTGCTGCTGCTTGGTTTTTTGGTATGAACTATAAGAAGGCGTTTCTTTCTATTCTTGTTGGCATTATTCTTTCGGGTTTGATTGTTTTTAGTGTTTCTTACAGTGGTTTGAGGATTTTTGGCTGGTTATAGTTTGCTTTTTTAATCTATATTTCTCTCTACCAATATTGTTTTATTCTTGTTTTTTTGAGTATTCAGTATGCGTGCATTTGATGTTATTATTCCATTTTTATCGAATCGTGTTGATAAGGCAGGCGGCGCTATTTTGTTTGGTTCTCATGAGCGTGTTCCTTTGAAGAAGGAGGCTTTCCAATCGTTAAAACCAGCCACAGGTCCGCGTCTTGTTTTTGTTGACAGCGGGTCTGGCCGTGTTCTCGCTGGTCCTAGTGTTTGTGTTGACTTTGTTCGTTTGTATTCTTGCTGGTATGAGGATAATGTTCGTGTTGATCGTGAGCTTCGCGAGTTTTTTTTGGTTGTTTCTGCTTTTCAGAAGGGTCTTGATCTTGGTTTTGAGGTTGTTTTGTTTGATTTGAATGGTTTGGAGAAGGAGAAGTTTTCTTTTGACGCTTTTGATCCTGTTTTGTGTTTTGGTGGCAGGCGTGCTGAGCCTTCTGCTGTTGTTTCTTATGTGAGGAAGCTTTTGGAGTTGCGTTTTGTTGATGAGCTGTGCAATAAATTATCGAAAGATGATGTTATTGTAAGAGACGGTGACCTTGAAGCTAGGGGTGATTTGATGGAGACGGTTTGGCATTCTTTGCGTGTTTCTTCTCAGAGAAAGGGTGTTGTTGTTCTTGGCTTGGCTAAGACTTCTGTTTTGTGCACTGATTCTGGTAATAGTGCTCTGGTTGCTTTGAGGAAGATTGCTCCTTCTGGTTCTTGGTTTTATTATACTGGTGGCAGTGTTGGTTTTGTCAAGCTTCATCCCTCTTCCAAGTATGTTTTCCGTTGTGATGTTATGCCTTTTGACCGTGATTCCCTGCCTAAATCCTGGTCTGCTCTTGCTGCTAATGCTGAGGATCCTGCTTTTCTTGGTTATCCTTACGGTCTTGTTGATGCTGATAAGTTTGCCCAGGTTGCTAAAGATGAGCTTTCTCAGCTTCGTGCCCGTTTTGCTGTTCAGTCCAAGGAGGTTTTTAGCAGTGTTGAGTCTGCTCTTGATGCTCATGATTTGCTGAACTCTTTTTGAGTCATATTTTTATATTCAACAGGTATGTATTGCTGGAGAGGAGGTAATAAAATGGCGAATTATAAAGTCAATTATTTGGAATTAATTGAGCGTTTGATAAATTTTTTTGAGTTTGAGGCTGGTGCCAGTGAGTATAGGAGTTTGAGGCCTATGGCGCAGAACGTTGTTGCTGTGCTTAGGGCTTATGAGCAGGAGCTCTCGCAGACAGACGCAAAGAACTCTACAGTTGGGATTTAATTTAGGGTTATTGTAGCCCTTAAACTCCCCTTTAGTAATTACATACTTTTTTATTTGTTTACTTGTGTTTGGTCTATAAAGGAGGTTGATTGTTATGGACGGAAAAGCTGGTCATTGGGCATTTTTGATTGGTGTAGTTTTGGCAGTTATTGCTGGTTTTGTTCCTCAGCTGCAGAAGCCTTCGGTGACTTGGATTTTGGTCATCTTGGGTTTGATTGTTGGCTTGCTGAACATTACTGCTAGGGAGGTTCAGGAGTTTTTGATTGCCTCTGTTGCAGTTGTGATTGCTGCTGATGCTGCTGCCGATATTATCGCTCTTGGCTTGACTATGTCAGTTATCTTGGGCAACATTGTAGCTTTTGTTTTCCCGGCTGCATTGGTTGTTGCTTTTAAGGCTATCTGGCAGCTTGCCAGTACGTAAGCTTTTTATTTATCTTGATTTTTTTGTGGAGTAGTGAGTTTGAAGTGAATTACGATAGAAGACACATTGAATCGTTGAAGCGCAGGCACCCGGTCTGTGGTTTGCCGTTTTTCAAATTATTTATTATAATGGCGGCCTTGGTGTTTGTCTTGATGGCTTTGCTGCGTTAGACTAAAGGAACAAAGACATACCCGCCTAGTTTTTCATAGTGGAATTTTTTTCCTTTTTTTCTTGCTCTGATTAGTTCTTGTGAGTGTTCTGGTCCTACCGGCATTAGTAGTGTTCCGTTGTCTTTTAGTTGTTCTAGTAGTTTTTTTGGTATTGTTTTTGCTGCTGCTGTTACTATTATTCTGTCGTATGGTGCTTCTTTTTCATATCCTTTTTTTCCGTCTGCCCATATTATTTCAACATTTTTGATGCCTTTCAGGTTTTTCTTTGCCATTTCAGCAAGTTCTTTTATTCTTTCTATGCTGTAGACTTTTTTTGCCAGTTTGCCTAGCAGCGCGGCATTGTACCCGCTTCCTGCTCCTATCTCTAGTACTTTCATGTCTTTTCCAACCTCTAGTGCATCCAGCATTAGTATGACTGTGCTTGGTTGTGATATTGTTTGTCCTGCTATGATTGGCAGTGCTACATCCAGGTATGCTTGTTTTTTGTATTGTGGAAGTACGAATTTTTCTCTTTTGACTTCTTTGAATACTTTTATCACTCTTTTGTCTATGTTTAGTTTTTCGTATTCCTTGATTAGTTCTGCTTTCATATTCTTGAATATATTGACCACAATATTTAAATACATTCTTGTCACATTTTGTTATGAAAAGAGGTGTTATGATGGATAAGTCCAAAGCTTTTGTTCTATGGTTTGACGAGATTACTATTGAGGATATTCCTCTTGTTGGGGGCAAGAATGCCTCTTTGGGGGAAATGTATCAGACTCTTGTTAAGAAGGGTGTTAGGATTCCTAATGGTTTTGCTGTTACTGCTTATGCCTATCGTTATGTTCTTGAGAAGTCTGGTGCTTTGGAGAAGCTTAGGTCTGCTTTGCGTGGTTTGAATGTTAAGAATGTGCGTGCTTTGGCTGCTGCTGGCAGGAAGGCTAGGGATATTATTATGCATTGTGAGTTTCCTCCTGAGCTTGAGTCTGAGATTTTGCATGCTTATCAGAAGCTTTCTAAGGAGTACAGGGACAACAATACTGATGTGGCTGTTCGTTCTTCTGCTACTGCTGAGGACTTGCCTGAGGCGAGTTTTGCTGGTCAGCAGGAGTCTTTTCTTAATGTTAGGGGGCATCATGAGTTGATTGATTGTTGCAAGCGTTGTTTTGCTTCTTTGTTTACTAATCGCGCGATTGCTTATCGTACTGAGCACGGCTTTGACCATTTCAAGGTTTACCTGTCTATTGGTGTTCAGAAGATGGTCAGGTCTGATCTTGCTTGTGCTGGTGTTATTTTCACCCTCGATACTGAGACTGGTTTTCCTAATGTTGTTTTTGTTACTGGCAGTTATGGTCTTGGTGAAAGTGTTGTTCAGGGTGCTGTTAATCCTGATGAGTTTTATGTTTTCAAGCCTACTTTGAAGGATAAGTTTAAGCCTTTGATTGACAAGCGGCTTGGTGAAAAGGCTACAAAAATTGTTTACACTGAGGAAGGCACGCGTCCTATCAAGAAGGTTGATACCCCTATTGATGAGCGTAGCAAGTTCTGTTTGAATGATGATGAGGTTTTGACTCTTGCCAAGTGGGCGATGATTATTGAGGACCATTATACCAAGAAAAAGAACAGATGGTGTCCTATGGATATTGAGTGGGCTAAGGACGGAAGGAGCAATCAGTTGTTTATTGTTCAGGCCCGTCCTGAGACTGTTCAGTCTCAGAAGAATCGGAATATTGTTGAGGAGTATAAGATGTTGCAGAAGGGTTCTGTTTTGGCTGTTGGTAAGAGTGTTGGCAATAAGATTGCTCAGGGCCGCGCGCATGTAATAAAGGATGTTAAGGAAATCTTTGACTTTAAGCCTGGTGAGGTTTTGATTACTGAGATGACCGACCCTGACTGGGTTCCTATTATGAGGATTGCTTCTGCGATTGTTACTAATCGTGGCGGTAGGACTTCTCACGCAGCTATTGTGAGTAGGGAGCTTGGCCTGCCTTGTATTGTTGGCACTAATGATGGTACCCATAAGGTTAAGACTGGTCAGAAGGTGACTGTGAGTTGTGCTGAGGGCGAGCATGGTGTTGTTTATGACGGCTTTTTGAAGTTTAAGGTTGATAAGGTTGATATTCAGAAGATGCCTCGTACTAAGACCAAGGTTATGATTAACATTGGCAATCCTGATGAGGCTTTTGAGTTGAGCTTTTTGCCTAATGATGGTGTTGGTCTTGCTCGTGAGGAGTTTATTGTTAATGAGTACATTAAGATTCATCCTATGGCTTTGATTGATTTCAAGAAGGTTGAGGACGCTGAGACAAAGAAGAAGATTGAGGAGCTTACTGCTGGTTATAAGGATAAGAAGCAGTTTTTTGTTGATAAGCTGGCGATGGGCGTTGGCATGCTTGCTGCTGCGTTCTACCCTAAGGATGTTATCTTGCGTTTCAGTGATTTTAAGACCAACGAGTATGTTAACCTTATTGGTGGCAAGTATTTTGAGCCGCATGAGGAGAATCCTATGATTGGCTGGCGTGGTGCTTCAAGATATTACAAGCCGGGCTATAAGGATGGTTTTGCTTTGGAGTGCAAGGCTATTAAGAAGGTTCGCGAGGAGTTTGGTCTGACTAATTTGAAAGTTATGGTTCCTGTCTGTCGCACTCCTGAGGAGGGCAGGAAGGTTTTGAAGGTTATGAAGGAGAATGGTTTGCAAAGAGGTAAGAATGGTTTGCAGGTTTATGTTATGTGTGAGATTCCTAGCAATGTCGTGCTTGCTGATGAGTTTTGTGATATTTTTGACGGTTTCAGCATTGGCAGCAATGATTTGACTCAGATGACTCTTGGTGTTGACCGTGATTCTGAACTTGTCGCTGATATTTATGATGAGCGCAACGAGGCGGTTGAGCGGTTGGTTCAGCACGTGATTGGTGTTGCAAAGCAGCGCAAGCGCAAGATTGGTATTTGCGGTGATGCCCCTTCTACGTATCCTGAGTTTGCTGAGTTTCTTGTTGATTGCGGCATTGATAGTATTAGTTTGAGTCCTGATGCTGTTGTTGGTACTACTCTTGTTATTGCTAATCATGAGAAGAAGTTGAAATGACTGAGCTTGATAAGCTGTTTGAGGAAGAGGAAAAAATTCAGAAGTCTGTTAGGGAGATTTCTGTCGGTCTTCTTGAGATGAGTGATTTTGTTTTGGCTAAGAGTCCTGTTGAGCTTGCTTCTGCTGAGATTGTTGGCAAGCGTATTAGGCGGGCGTGTGATATGATTAATGATGAGGTTCATATTGCTAGGAAGAAGATTGGTGTTTTGCTTACTCATAAGAGCAAGGTTAAGTTTAAGAAAGCTGTTCGTAGCTTGCATGAGATGGAGGATGAGCTTTCTTTGATTCATGGTGATATTGATGCTATTGGTGATATTGCTGAAAGTTTTTATGAGTCAAAGGATAGAAAGACTGCTTTTGAGAACTTGAACAGGCATTATTCTGAGCTTGTTGGTCATGTTACCTCTTTGATTATAGACGAAGAAAATCTGAAGAGTCTTTCTTAAAGTTGGGTAGTAACAAACATTTATAAGCCTGAATGTTGATTTATTTTCTATATGTCGGAAATCCAGAACACTTTTACAATAAGCATATCTTCTCTTAAGGGGCACGGGATTTCTGATATTCAGAAATCATGGGGTGATTTCTGATATGGCAAGCAGAGGTAGACCTGTTAAGTCTGATATCCGTCAGAATATTATTGAGATATTGAATGTGATTGGTTCTGCTTATGGCTATAAGATTCACAAATACTATAATGAATTATTTCCTGCTTGTACTAGAGAAAACATTTACTATAATCTGAGGAAGGGTGTTAAGCTTGGTGAGTTTGAGCTTTCTGAGGTTAAGCAGGAGAAGGGTGCTTACAGCTGGGGTACTGTTGTTGAGAAAAAATACTATAAACTTGGCCCTAAGGCTGTTCCTAGGGGGGATCCTAAGGTTAAGGAGTTCTTTGAGAGTTTGAAGAAGTAGTTATATTACGCTTTTTAGCCATTGTAATTTGCTTGTTGGTTGTGCTATTAAACCGGGAAATTTCTCGTTTATTATTCTAGCTAGGTATTTTATTTCATTTATGATTTCTTCTTCCCTTCTTGGTTCTAGAGAGCCTCCATATTCGATTTCTAGCTGGTTTAATTTGTGTCTTTTATGTCCGGTCATATCTGCGCAGATTTGATATAAACTTCTTGTATCACTTTCAATATCCATTTTTTTTCTGAGACGATAAATCTCACCCAGAAATAGAGCGGTTCCGTTGTATTGGCTTACTCTTTCATTCATGTTTTTCTTTGTTATTGGAATGGTTTCTTTTTTGTGTTCTCCGCGTTTTATTATTGTTCCTCTTGTTTCTTGATTGTCCTTGTAAACTGTGCTGAATTTATTGCCTTTAAAAAGAAATTTTACTGCCTCATTGCCGGTCTCAGAATCAATATAGTAAACGTTGATGTTTGCGCTTGTTTCGGTATATGGGTTTTTTCTTCTTATTACAAATCCCGGAATTTGTCCTTCTCTTATCATTTTTTTTATTTTTAATAGAATATCACCTATCAGATAATTAGGAACTTGAAATTTAGCTTCTATTTCTGTTTCAGTTTCCAGTTTGTATGGGTTTGGATGGAAAAAAGCTTCTCTATATACTTTTAACATGCTGAAGCCCGTGTCTTTTTTTGATATTAGGGGTATCGCTTCAAATTCTTTTAATAATTCTAATATTCTTTGATATTCTTCAGGATTTCCTATTTTTTTTATTTCAACCCTTAAGAAACTTTCTTTTCCTACTTGTACTGGTTGTGGAAGATTTAAATAATAATATTTTGTTTTTTCGTCCAGAGTTACTCTGAGTTCTTTTTTTTCATTTCTTGGTACAAAATGGGATCTTTTATAGATGGTGCAAATGTAAGGCAGTAAATAATTTCCTTCTCGGATAAGCGCTGAAATTGCTTCTAATTCTTTATCATCTGGGTTTTGTAGAAATTTTTCTATTTCTTGTAGACTCATATTTTTTCTGAATTTTTTTTTAACTGATTTTGGTCCGTCGCTTTTACTATTTTTTATTTCAAAAATCATTGTTTCGTTCGGGTCTGTTGCCGGATTTTCGGGAAAATCAGGAAGATATAGTCTGGCTTTTAGTGAATAACCGAATGGGACTGCTGCATCATCATTGTTAAAATAAATGGTTTGAACAACGGGTTTGTCAGAAAAATTGATTTCTTGTAGAAAATTGAGTCTTTGTATAAATTCTTCAGCTCGTTCTTCAAGTATGCAATGTCTTTCTTCAGTTCTTTCTAAATCAATGCTGATTTGAGCCACCCCCTGTATGATATTTATTCTTTCTCTTCTATGCTTTGCAGTATTATGAGGTCTTGTGTGGTGAGTGTTTCGCCTTTCTTTAGTTTTTCTTGAACTTCTTGCTGTAATTCTGATAGTTTTTTCTTTTTCTGTTGTTCTGTTTTGATTTTTGTCTCTTTGATGTCTTCTCCTATTTTGTGTTTTAGTTCTGCATAAAGTTTGAGCTTTTCGTCGAGTGGCGGGCTTTTCTCGTCTAGTTCTTTTTTCTTTTCTTCAATTTGTTTGTTGAGTTCTTCTTCTTGTTTTTTCCACTCGTCTACTTTTTTGCTGATTTCCATTAGTTTTTCGTGTTTTTCTTGTGATGCTTTTGCTTTTTGCTGTATTTTGTCGTGTAGTTCGTCTGCTTCTCTTTTGAGTTTGTCTATTTCTTTGCTTATTCCTCTTGCTTCCTGCCAGACTCCTGAGACTGTTTCTATTTCTTTGAGCTTTTTCCTCATTGTGTTTATTGTTTTCATCATTTGTCTTTCTTTTTCAAAGCTCAGGCCCTCTGTTTCTATTTTGTATTCCATTCTTTCGATTTCGTGTTTGAGTTTTCCCGGGCTCTCTTTTATTCCTAGTTTTGTCTCTACCTGTTTTTTCTCGCCGTGGATTTTCTTGAAGGAGTCTATTTTTTCTTTTATTACGTCTGCTAGTTTTGCTCTTTCCTCTTTTCCTTTTTTGACCTCTTCTGTAAGAAGGTCTCTTTCGTGTCTTAGCTGTTTGATTTCTTTGATAGAACCAGCTATTTTTTTGCCGAGGGCTTTTCTTTCATCGAAGACTTTTTCTTTTTGGTCTTCTATCTGGTTAAGGCTGTCTCTTAGTTCTTTGATGTCTTTTTGCAGTGCATCAATTTGTACTTTAATCTGCTGTTTCTCTTGCGGTGTCAGCATTCAGTTTCCCCCGGCTATTTGATTTAAACATGATTAGCCAAAGAGTGCGCTGAGTCCGGCTGCTGCTTGTTCTTCTGATTTCTTTTCTTCTTCAGCCGATTTCTTCTTTTCTTCTTTCTTTTCTCCGGCTGGCGCTGCTCCTGCTGCGGGCGCGGCTGCTGCTACTGGTGCTGCAGCTGCTTTCTTCATGGCTTCGTCAATGTTTACGCCTTCTAGGCTTGCTACTAGTGCTTTTATTCTGGCATCGTCTGTTTTGACGCCTGCTGCTTCTAGTACTTTCTTGACGTTTGCCTCTTCGACTTTTTGCCCTGCTTTGTGTATGAGCAATGCCGCATATATGTATTCCATATCGATTACCTCCGATAAATATTATTGAACTTGAATTTTTCCTTCTTCTGCTACTGCTTTTGCTTCTCTTTGTGCTTTTGCGAGTACTTCTTCCACCAGTTCTGGTTCCAGTACTCCTCCTTCTAGTCCTACTGCTTTTGCTTCTCTGTGTGCTTTTGACAGCAGTGTTTCTATTGTGTCTTTGTTTATGAATGTGATTTCTACAGCCAGGTTGAATGCTCCTGCTGCTGCTCCTGTCAGGTCCTGCATGAACTTCTTTTCGTCTATGTCTAGGACTTTTCTTGGGTATAGTATTCCTTTTTCATACACGCAGATTAGGTCCAGGCCGATTTCCATTGGTTCTATGCCTAGTCTTTGTAGCATGCTTGCGAGTTTTGCGCTTATTGGTTGTCCTTCTTTGACTACTTTTGCGTCTTCTTTGATTGCTACTTTTCCTTCTACCACTCCTGCTTTGATTCCCAGCATTGCAAACTCTGAGATGACTGGTCCTGGTGTGAATGGTGTTGGTCCTGCCGGTATCGTTATGTCATATGGAGCCAGCTGTCCTGGTTTTGCTGCTGCTGGTGTTTTGCTTTTCTTGATTATTTTGTAGAGTGTGAATGGGTTTTCTTTTGTGAACATCAGTGCCGGCATTCCTTTTACTTTTTCGATTAGTTGTTCGCCGTTTGGCAGGTTTAGTTCTTTTAAGCCTAGGAGTATGAGTGTTTTTCTTGTCATTACCAGTTCTACTTTTCCGCGCAGTTGTTTTTTCATCTGTAGAAGGCTGCTGGCTGGCATGTTTTCCATGTTTATCAGGCCGATTATGGGGTATTGTTTGCCAAAGTCTTTGATTTTTTTCACGATTTCCTTTTTGGCTGGCGCTGCTTTCGTTGTCTTGGTCATTTCTTTGCCTCTTCTACTTTTACCGGCTCGCTCATTGTCATTTTCAACAGTACTGATTTGATGTTGAATAGTTCTTGTGGTAGTTTTTGGAGGACGTTTGTGTATATTGCCATGGCGTTTTCTGCTACTTGTTCGTCTGGCATGTCTTCATTTCCTACTATGACTTTGATGCTTGGCTGTATTTTTGCTGTTGCTTTTATTGTTTTTCTCAGGTTTTCTGATAGTGTTTTTAGGTTTGCGTTTGGCGGGACTACACATCCTGCTTTTGGGTTTGGCATTTTTCCTCGTGGTCCGAATATTCTTCCGAATGCTTTTGCCACGTCTGCCATTATGTTTGCTTGTGCTACGAAGTAGTCGCATTCTCTTGCAAGTTTTCTGATTTTTCTTTTGTCTGTGTATTGTGAGAAGTCGTCATGCATTACTACGACATCACAGTTTGCTTTCGCCTGGTCTGCCAGTTCTGGTCCTACCAGCGCTCCTATTTTGGCTGGTTTGCCTTTGTCGTGCGGCAGTTTTATCCAGAGTTCTACTTGGTGTTCTGGTTTTTTTAGATCCAGGTTTTTTAGGTTTATTATTAGGTCGTATTTCTGTTTGAACTTTCTTTTAGGTAATGCTTTCAGTTTTTGTATTGCTTCTATGAAGTTTTTTTTATCCATCCGAACTCCTTCCTTATTTCTGTTAGGATGTCTTGGCAACGAATGTTGGCAAGACATTGACTCCCTTCCACCTAGGTGGTTTAGTTATTGGGATGGTATTTGGCGGCTATTGGGGGTATATAAAGTTATCGGCCAAACCTTCTTTCTCTGTTCTCGTATTCTTGTATGCAGGCTATTACGTCTTCTTTTTCTATTTCCGGCCAGAACTTGTCCAAAAACATTAGTTCGCTGTATATGCTTTGCCAGGCTAGGAAGTTGCTTGTTCTTTTTTCTCCGCCTGTTCTTATTATTAGGTCTGGGTTAGAATTTAGCCACAAATACTTGCCGAATTCCTCTTCGTTTATCTCTTTCCTGCCTTCTTTTATTATCTTGTTTACTGCGTCTATTATCTCTTCTCTGCCGCCGTATGCCATTGCAAAGTTTATTCTTTTTGGCTTGTTGTCTTTTGTTGCTTCCATTGCTTTGTTTTGTAGTTCCTGCAGGTCTTCGGGGAACATCCATTGTCTTCCTATGAACATGATGCGTATTCCTTTTTCATTTAGTTCCTTTAGTTTCTCTGGCTCCAGTAGCATTTTTATCTCTTTTCTGAAGATGTCCATTAGGTATTTGAATTCGTCTTTTGGTCTGTTGAAGTTTTGTATTGAGAATAGGTATGCTGTGATTTCTTCTGCTCCTAGGTCAAAGCACCATTCTGTGAATTTTCTGAATTTTTCTGCTCCCCATTCGTGTCCTTTCCATGGTTGTAGCATTAGTTTTTTGGCGAATCTTCTGTTCCCGTCTACTATTACTCCTATGTGTTTTGGTACGCTCATTTTGCCTGTTCGAATAAATGTACGAATTGTTCTTCTGTTAGTTTTAGTCCTGCTTCTAGTACTAGGTTTGCTAGTTTTTTTGCGCTTTCATCCGGCCTTTCTTCTGGTGCAAAAGCCAGTAGTTCGTTTAGTGTGTGTTCGCAGAGGTAGCCTTCGTTCATTTCTAGTGTTATTCTTTTAGTTTTTTGTGTTATTGTTTTTTCTTTCAGGTCTACTGTTATGTCTTCCTGTTTTAACAGGTGGTCTTCTCTTGTGAATCCGTGGTTTTTGAGTTCTTGTGCTATTGCTTCTAGTATTGTTTGTTGCAGTCCTTTTGGCAGCTCTGTTAGTGATTCTGAGAATCTTGTTAGTTTGATGGTTTTTCCGAGGTATTTTGTGACTTTTTGTCTGCTTCCCCAGGGTGTCCATTCGTTTTCTACTAGGTAAGCGTATGGTTTTCCTTTTATCCTCTTTACTCTTACAAACATGTTCTAGGCACTATATTTGTTGTTTTTATATTTTTCTAGAATTTATTTGAGCTCTTTTGCTTCTGACTTTATTTTTTCTAGTGTTTTTTGGACTTTTTTTGCTGCTGCGCTCAATGTTTTTTTTGGGTCTGCGCCGTCTGTTTCTATTACAAATCTTGGTTTTTCTATGAGTGGGTGGTCGATTGCGTATGTTGCTGTTTTTACGTGTTCGTCATTCCATAGTTCTTTTCTGAGCGCGTTGCTTAGTGTGTGTCCTTCTCCTGTGAGCTCGAATATTAGTTTGTTCTTTTTTTCTTCGACTATGTTTATTTCCATATCTTTTTGCCTCCTTGATGTTATTTATAAACCTTTTGGCTTAATGCGATTACTTGTGCTGCTGCTGTTATTCCTGCTGTTTCTGTTCTTAGTATTGTTGGTCCTAGCGAAGCAGCAATGCATCCTGCTGTTTTTGCTTGTTCTATTTCTTCTGGTGTGAAGTCTCCTTCAGGCCCTACTATTATGATTATGTTGTCGCACTGCTCGTATGTTTCTGTTAGTGGTTTGCCTGTTTTGTGGCAGAGTATTGCTTTGTTGTATTGTTTTATTGTGTGTAATAGCTCTTTGAACTTGACTGGCTCTGATATCGTAGGCACTATGCTTCTTCCGCTTTGACAGCTTGCTTCTATTGCGATTTTGCGCCATCTTTCTACTTTATTCTCTCTTGGTTCTACTATGCTCCTCTTGGAAATGATAGGCACTATATTTGTAACTCCTATTTCGCTCACTTTTTCTACGAGAACATCCATTCTTGCCCCTTTTGGGACTGCTGTTGCCAGTGTTATATTGGTTTTTGGCTCTTCTTGAGGTTTTGCCTCTGTCTCTGGCACTATCTTGCCTTCTCTCACTTTTGCAGAATAAACCCCTTCGTATTCGTGTCCTTTTCCATCAAATATCCCTATTTTTTCGCCTTCTTTTAGCCTCAAAACCTTCAGGTGCCTAACTTGTTCTTCTGTAATGGCTATTTCTTTGCCAATTTGGGCCTCTGGAAGGTATACGCGAACTCTCACTTTTTACTCACAAACTTGATTTTTTTCTCTTATTATTGGTGCCTAATTGCCCTTCTCTTTTAACCTTTTCTTTTCATGATTGTTGCTGAAAACAGGTGCCTAATTGTTGCGTGTTTTTTGTCTGTTTTCACCTGGCTTTTTTTATTTTTTTTAGCCAATCTTTTTCATTTTTTTCTTAATTTTTTTTATCAGTTTTCAAAATTTTTTTTGATTGATTTTTTGATCAAATTTTTTGTTTTGTTTTTCCAAATTTTTTTCTTAATCAGTTTTTCTATTTTTTGCTTTGATTATTTTTTTTCAAAAATTTTTAATTTGACCAATTTTTTCAAAGATAAGCTATACTATTATTTTAATGTTTCTGTCCCATTAAATTCCCGTCCCGGTCCGTTCCCAGTCCTGAGACGGTCCTGAGACTGTCCCGTTCCCATATATAATATAGTCTGATTCCCAGTCCCACGATAGTCCCAAAATAGTCTCATTCTCTTCCTGAGACTGTATTGGGACTGTCCTGAGACCATCCTGCGCGCGTCCTGAGACTGTCTCATTCCCATGTTTTTGTCGTCGATAAATCAGTCCTGGGACGGTCCTATTGAATTCCCAGTCCCATTCCCATTTTTGGGACCGTCCCAAGACTCTGGAATGATAAAATATTTAAATCAAGCCTTATTAACCGGGCTTATGTTGTTTGATTTGTTTGGTTCAAAGAGGTTGACTGAGATGGACAAGTCTGTCTCAGAATCTTTTGCTCGGGTGAAGCAGGATACTGATTCGCTTAACCAATGGGTCAGCTACCTGCATCAGCAGAACAAACAGCTCGCTGACGAAAATGCTGCTCTGAGGCGTTTGGTGGAGGAACAGAAGCTTGCTCTGAACGAGCTTAAAGTGACTGTTCAGCACCTGCCTAAGACCTCATACGAGATAAAGCAGCTCATCGATCAGTACTACAATTTCGAGCCGATTTTGCAGAGGATTAAGCACATCGAGCAGAAGATTGAGTTGTTGGAGTTAAAGAGGGCTCCTGTTGCAGTCCGCCCTTTGGAGTACCAACAGCCTAGCGTGAGCTCTGAGAAGTCCTCAGCTTTGAAGGAAAAGATGATGCGTCGTATTGCTCGAAATAGCAAGGACTACATCAAGAATTTGGTGCTTGGTCTTGTCCACAAGTATGGCAAGATTGGCGCGCTCCAGCTGAGGGAGATGGTTGTTGAGGAGCAGGGCCTTTGCTCGAAATCGACTTTTTACCGCATCTTGGAAGAAATGGAAAAAGAAGAATCTTTGCAGGTTGCCAGCGACGGTAAACACACGGTTTATGTTGCTGCTGCACAGCATTAGGGTGCCTAATTTTTGATTTTTTTTACCTACCAAAAAGCATTTAAACATCTTACGTTTCACAAAAATTCCTTTCGACTAAATGGGGTGGTTGAAATTAGCGACAAGCAAGTAGTTTTGCTGTCGAGTGATGCAGTTGTTTTCCGTCAGGAATGTACCGCTATACTTGAATCCATGCGGGAAGAGTTGGACGACCACAGGTTGGCCATCAATGAGAACACAGATGAACTGGCAGCAACGAATGAGTTTATGAACGACATGAGCCGGAAGCTTGACAAGCTTGCTGAGCGTGTTGATGAGCTTGCTCTGCTTGTCAAGGGTGTTAAGGACGATAAAAAGTTTGATTTCCAGCCTTTGACTGGCAAGGAGAAGCAGGTTTTCCAGGCGCTTTACGTTCTGACTGAGTCGCAGCCATACGCTTCGTATGAGCAGGTTGCCAGGAAGGTTCTTCTTGAGAAGTCTGCCGTCATAAATGCCGTCACGAGCATGATTCAGAAGGGGGTTCCTGTTTTGAAGCGTTATGACGGGAATACTGCGTTTTTGAAGCTTGATGCCGGCTTTAGGATCCTGCAGGCTAGGAAGAATATCGTCAAGATTGATTCTCTTCTGTCGTGGGTTCGTTAGCCCTTAATTTTTCTTTTTTTATTTCGTTTTGCAGCTGTTCTATGAGCTTGAAGCTTGCTTCGACGTGTGCTTTGAGTGTTGATTCTGCTTTTCTGAACGCTCCTTCGAGGTTTGTGCCGTTTAGCTCGTAGCCTATGACGACTTTGCCTCCTGCTACAAAGCTTGTTTTTTTGAGGATTTGGAGGTCCAGCCATCGTCTTAGGTAGTCGTACATTGTCTGTCTTTTGATGCCTGCGTATAGCGCCATTTCCTCTACTGGCATGACTGCTGCTTCTGGTTTTTTCTCTCTGTTTGCCTCTTTTTTTCGCTCGTATAACTGCAAAAGGAGTTTGTGCATCTGTGCGTTTCCGTCTTTTTTTCTCGGTGATAAGCCGAATCTTGCTATCAGGACTTTTGAGAGTTCTTCAACCTCTTGGCTTACTGGTTCTGCGTTTCCGAGTAAAAATTCCATTGTGCACCTCTTTGTGTTTTTTTGAAATTTTTTGAAAGATAAAAATTTTGTGATTTTGCCGACAACAGTTGCTAAAGTTCCGACACTAAAACTTTTTATTTTTGCTTAAAACTTTTAATCGAAATTTTTCTTTAGTTGTTTTTTTCCCTGAAAAAACATCGAATTTTGCGATAAATGGCTGTGGTGAGGACTTTTTCAAAAAAACGATTCCTAGCCTTGCTTAATGCCTGTTTTTTTGCCTTGAGCTTTAGGATTTCGCAGAAAATCCCGACACTTTTCACCAACCCATTCCAAAACCCAAAACCTCTTGCCTGCCATTTTCTGCCATTATCCCGTCCCGGCCGGGATTTTTCCGTTTATTTTCCGATTTTCCCGACAAATTAGGTTAAGGGGGTCTTGGCTTGTCCCCTTGGTTCCATGCCAAATCCTGGCAAAAGTTGCAAGAATTGGCTTTTTCTGGGATTTTCCCTTACAAGTTTTGGTTTCTGTTTTTTTGCGCAAAAAAATGCAATTTTTGGATTGCTTTTTTTTGTTGTTTTTTCTTTTTTTCAGCATTTTGTTTTCTTATTTTTCAGTCGATATTTCCTCCATTCTTGTTTTCTCTTGTTTTATGGTGGGTAATTATTTTCAATAAATGTTTGTTCCTGTGCTTTAGTAACGTTTGTTTTTATATGGGTTGTTCTCTAAACTATTCTTTAAAGGTTATATTTTCAAAAAGCTACTTAAAAAACTAAAATTCTAAAAATATTTTTTCTAAAATATATTTTGAAATGTCATGAAACTCTCACTTTTTCAATTTATTTGTTCGTTAAAAGTGAGAGTTTAAGAAAAAAGGTATGTGGTGGCTGGCTGAATAGAGTTTCTCTTTTTTTGGTGCCTAATCTGAATTTTTTTTTCTGATGCCTAACTTTTTATTATTTTTGGTGGTTTTATGTTTGAAAGTGAGTTGAAAGGGATATTTCAGAAAAAAGATGATAGGCACTATCTTGTCGGCTTGTTTTTTTGTTGTGGAAAAGTGAGGATTCTGCTAAAATCCCTTATTCTTATATCTCCGCAGTGGTTATAAACTATTTTAAATAAGGATTGCAGTGTGTTTTGATATGGAACAAGAAAAAGAACATCACGGTATTTCTCCTGCTATTTTGGGCATTATCGCACTGTTATCTGTTGGCGGTTTGATTTTTATTGGCTGGCAGGCTAATCTTACGGGCAAGGCTATTAGTGGTCCGTATTTTGCTTGTTGTAGTGTTCAGCCTTGGGGTAGTTCTGCCTCTGGTTATCGTCAGGGAACTACTGCTGTTAACACAGAGTTGTGTGATCCTTCAGAGCTTCCTAACAGGTGTTGTGTTCGTGCTGGAAGAGAGCGTTATGATGCTCCTGTTAACTTGATTGGTTCTAGCAGTGGTGCTTGCTCGCCTTCTATTGCTTATCCTGCGTACCCTGTTGGCTACCAGGCTTGTTGTACTGTTCAGTCTTATCAGAGGACTCCGACTGGTTACTCTCAGGGTACTGCCCAGACTATGTCTCAGTCATGCAATCCTTCTGAGACTTTGTTTGAGTGTTGTTCTCGTGCTGGTGTTTCTCGTTTGAACCTGCCTGTGCGCGTGCTTGGTTTTAAGCAGGGTAGTTGCAGTTCTCCTGAAAAGGCTTACCCGCTTGGTCAGGGTCCTGTTAGAACGTATGGTGCTGCGTCCACGTATGCTTATGCTGCGTGTTGTTCTTTCGAGACTTGGAGGCAGTCTCCTACTGGTTATACTCAGGGAGAGGCTCAGACCGCTACTGGTTATTGTGAGCCTTCAGAGACTCCCAGCCAGTGTTGCAGGCGTGCAGGTGCTTTGGCTACCCCTTACCCGATTAAGTTGTTGAGTTATCGTATGGGTTCTTGCGAGCCGTCTGTTCCAGAAGCGAGCTATCCTGTCTGGGTTAGATAATTATTTTTTTTAGAATTTTTATCCGACGTAGGTTATGTCTTTTTTCTCTTTGATTTCTTTTGCTTTTTGTGATTGTTCGATTAGTGTTCTTAGTTTTTTCTCGAATTCTGCCGCTTGTTTTAGTAAAGGTTGGTAGTCTACTTTTAGTCCTAGGTACTTGTCTAGTAATTCTATTATTTTTGCTGCTGCTTTTGAGTCTGGAAGGTTTGAGTGTGTTTCTGAGAATAATGAGCACACATCCATTCCTTTTTGCGGTGCTTTCATTAACAGTGCGCTTGTGACTCCTACTATTATTCCTTCTCCCAGGCAGTCTATTCCCATTTTTTCAAATTTTTTCTTGTGCTGAGGGTTTGATGTGTAGAAGAATCCTCTTGTTTCGTTTGATTCCTGGCTTCCTACGCCTTCTATTGTTATGATTTCTTTTGCTCCTACTGTTTTTGCTATGTTTAGCACTAGTTCTGCTGCTTTCCATTCCATTCCTGTTGCTGGTGCTATGCTGTGGACTATTACTAAATCATATTTTTTGTTGTAATAGATTCCTATTGGGTCTATTAGTGAGCAGTTGTGGATTGCTATTGTTGGTTGTCCTTGTTCAAACCAGTACTTGCCTATTTGCTCGCATTTCAGGTGGTCTATTAGAAATCCTGTTGTTATTGTGCTTACGAGCCCGAATCCTGGGAATCCTTCGAGAACTGTTGTTGCTTTGATTTTCTTTAGTTCTCCGTATATTCCCTCTTTTTCCATGGTTTCTTGTATTAATTACTGGTTTATATAGGTTTGCAAAAATTATTTATACCTCTTTCTTTATTGTGTTGTAAAAAGGTGATTGTATGAAGATTAATGTTTTTGCATGGCTTGTGATTCTTGTGTTTGCCGCTATAATTGGTGTTGGCTTGCTTGGCGGCAGCGTTACTGGTCAGGCTGCTGGCGGTTTTATCCCGGTTACTAGCGGAACTATTCTTAGTGTTATAGCTGCTATTTTGTGTATAGGGGTATTGGTGGTTGCAGCTTTAAGGCAGAATAAGAAATAAGAAAAAAATTTATTTTAGGCGTGCGGTGATTTTTGCTTTGTATTCTGAGCCTTTTCCTTCTATGTAGCGTGCGCATTCGACATCGCTGACTGTGAAGTTTTTGTCCGCATCTATTAACTGGCAAACTGCTCGCACCTTTTCTTCGTTGTCTATTCCTATTTTTTCTTCATCAAGTATTGCTTGCAGGTATGGTTGTGCTTTTTTTTCTACGTTGTAGTTTCTTTTTGTAGTGCTTAGGAATCCTTTAACCAGTTCTATTTTTTGGTCTAGGGTTAGTCCTTTCAGCCTTCTTGCCACTAATTCAGACATTCCTCCTTGAGGCGTCTCTACAACTGTGCTGTATCTGATTGTGCTTGGCTCTTCTCCTGAGACCTGCACATATCTTTTTGCAATATCTTGCAGTGTTACTTTGCCGTCGTTGTCAGAGTCTATTTGTGATGCTAGGACTATTTTGTCAAAAGTGTCCAGATCTCTGCTTTCTTTTCTTGATACTGCTTCGCATAAAGCTTCGAATGCAGGCATGTTTTCTATCTGGTATTGTACTTCTATCTGCATTGCTTCTTTGTAGCTTCCTTGCGCTGTTTCGCTTCTTAGCTTTTGGACGAATGCGATTTTTTCTTTTAGTCCTTTTCCTTGTAGTTCTTGGTTTACTGTTTCTTCAATGAATTTTTCTTCTCCTTCTCCTGCCAGGACTTGCTGTGCGTGGCGGAGTGTTTCGTTTTTGCTTTCGTAAGCTGCGAATGTTTCTTCAGCGCTTAGGACTCCGTCTCCTTTCTTATCTAATCTTCTTGCAAGTTTTATTTTCTCAAATTCATCTTGCATTCCTTTCTCTTCTTCAACTCTCCTGCAGACGCTTTCAAACGCTTTCGGACTGTTGATTGTGTATTCTATTACTATTTCTGTTAGAAGGGGTTTTGGCTTTTCAACCGGGGTTGGTTCAACTGGTCCTGGTGCCGGTCCGACTGGCGCGGTTATCACGGGCCTTGGTGTGTGTGTTGTCAGCACTGGTGGTGCCGGGATGTATTCTGGTCCTGAGCATCCAAATAATAGTGCTGCTTCTGCCATTGCTGTTAGTGCTATGTTTCTTAGTGTTCTTTTCATTTTTATTCCCCCTTGGATAGTTCTTCTAGTCCCCCTTGTTTTTCTATGATTTTGAGTCCTTTTTTGACTTC
>JAHWHB010000028.1 GCA_019323575.1 Candidatus Woesearchaeota archaeon | reverse complement strand
GTTGGTTGCTTGTGCTCCGACGCAGGTTGTTGAGGACAACGTTACTGCAGGTCCGCCTGTTGAGAAGATTGTTTTTGGCGCGATGTTTCCTATGACTGGTGATGGCGCTGCTTACGGCGAGCCTCTTTCTCGTCAGCTTCAGTTGGCTGTTGATGAATTGAATGCCGCTGGCGGTATTGATGGCAAGCAGGTTGAGATTAAGCTTGAGGATAGCAAGTGCAATCCTAAGGATGGTGCTACTGCTGCCCAGAAGCTTGTTGATGTTGATAAGGTTAAGGTGATTTTTGGCGGTGCTTGTTCTGGTGAGACTCTTGGTGCTGCTCCTATTGTTGAGCAGGCTAAGGTTGTTATGATTGCGCCTTCTGCTACTAGCCCTAAGATTACTGATGCTGGCGACTATGTTTTCAGGACTGCGCCTAGTGATGCTTATGCTGGTGAGGTTGCTGCTGAGAAGGCTTTGGCTCTTGGCTACAAGACTGCTGCTGTGATTAATGAGAATAGTGATTATGCTCAGGGTTTGAAGGAGAGCTTTACTGCTTCTTTTGAGGCTATGGACGGCAAGGTTGTTGCTTCTGAGAGCTTTAATCCTGAAGAGACTGATTTTAAGACTCAGATAATGAAGGTTGCTCGTGAGAAGCCTGATGTAATTTATGTTGCGCCTCAGACTCCTGCGAAAGGTGTTTTGTTGATTAAGCAGCTTCGCGAGCTTGGTGTGAAACAGCCTTTGATGACTGCTGAGGTTTTGATTGGCCGTGACGTCGTCAAGGAGCACGCTTCTGATATTGATGGCTTGATTGGTGTTGAGGCTAAGTTTGATGAGAATGGTCCGATTGCTTCTAAGATTTTTGAGGCGTATCGTGCTAAGTATGGTGAGCCTCCTTTCCCATTCTTCCAGGCAGCTGTCCGTGATGCTTTCTATCTTGTTGTTGATGCTGTTAAGGCTCACGGTTATGATGCTGATGCCATCAAGACCTCATTGTATGGCACTAAGGACTGGGAGGGTGCTATTGGCAAGCTCTCTCTTGATGAGAATGGAGAGCCTATTTTGGAGTTCTCTGTGAAGCAGGTTAAGGATGGTCAGCTCGTCGAGCTGAACTAATTTTTTCCTTTTTTTTATTCTGAATTATTTTCAATATATAAAATATTCTTACTATATTATAATCACTTAATAGTAGTAAACTTTATATAGTAATTATACATATTTGATGTATATGAAGCAATATGTTATTACTAAGAAGATTGCCAAGCATGGCTCTCAGGCTATTATTGTTATTCCTCGAGTTCTTGAAGGGCATCTCAAGCCTAAGACTCTTGTTAAACTTACTATTGATGTGATTGATGATGGAAAGTGAAACGTTTAATTTGGAAGGCGTAATCGAATCTGATCGTTTTTCAGTTACTGGCAAGATTGGTAATGGTTCTTGGGGCGGTGTTTACAAAGCTGTTGACAAAGAGTTTGATGCCCCTGTTGCTATTAAGATTCTTGAGCCTAATGATTTGGCTTTGGAACAGATGGCTCAGCGTAATTTGGATGCAGAAAGAGCTATGAAGAAAGAAGCGCGTCCTTTGAAAGCTACTTCGCATATTGTTCCAAGTTGGACTGATCGTGATAAAAATGGCAAGCCTTTCTTGATCATGCCTTTTTATGAGAGGTTTTTGTCTGATGCGATTAATTATGAGCTTTCTGATGAGAGAAAATTCCTTCGCAAAGGATTAGATCTTGAAGACATCAATAGATACATGATTTCATTAGCTTCTGGGTTGTCTGAGCTTCACTTTATTTTAAAAAGGGTTCACGGCGATATTAAGCCCGATAATCTTGCTCTTGATGAAAATGGCAATATTCTTGTAGCTGATCTTGGTTCATCTACTCTGACGTCCTTTGGTTCAGTTTCACCTAGAGATAATATCGGCTTTATTTGCACTCGCGCTCCTGAATGTTTTGATAAAGACAGCAGGCCTTCTTCTCAGTCTGATGTCTGGGCTTTTGGTTCTCTGATGTACAGATTGTTTACAGGCAAGTACATTTTTGAGGATGAACTTACCAATACCAAAGATACTGCATTGTTCTATGAGCAAGTAAAAGCTGTTGGTGACAAGCTTGTTAAACAAAAGTTGAAGCAAATTCCTCATGCTTACAGGAGTTTATTGCGTGATTGTCTCAAGTTCAGGTACTATGAGCGTATTCAAACAGGTGTAGAATTGGAAGATCGGGTTAAAAAAGTTCTTGAAGAGGGCAGAACTTTTTCCTCATTCATGAAATTCCTGCGTTTTAGGTTGCTTCCTATTGGTTTGCCTGTTGTTGCATTCGCAGCATTGAGTTATTTGGCAGAGACTCGTGAACCTACTAGTATAAAGATGCCTAAAGTTCAATTGCATTACGATCACGTTGAGGCTCCGGATACTATTGTACTTGATAAGGAGAGTATTGATTTGCCTGAGGTTGATTTGTCTATTCGTGAGGGTAATCGTGCCATTCGTAGGACTACCGGCAACATGTACGTTGCAGGTTTGGCTAAAGCTTATGATAGAGCTTTTAAGTTTTTACAGCTTGGATACAAGGAGTATATTACAAGCACGCAATTTGATGAATGGTTAAAATATACATACTCTGAAGAGCGGTCAAATCATTTTGATAGAGACATGCATGTTATTGCAAAAAACATTGAGGTCGGTCTTGTGAAGAGCCGGCTTCCTAATGGTAAAACTGATTTGGAGGATGCTTGCGCTATTGCACGTTTAGGTCTAGATACTGTTCAGCAGGCTCGTCGTGCTGCAAATAGTTTTGAATTTAAGAATTACATTACTGCAAGGGATGTGAATGGAAATTATATTGTTCCTGAATCTGAACGGCGTTTTATTTTGACATGGCTTGCTTACATTAATCGAGATTAAGCGATTCTCTTAGCAGTCCGCTGAGTATCGGGCTGGTTCCTATTTGTATTAGTCTGAATAATTCTCTCATATGGGAGAAAATAACTGTTTCTTTTCCTCGTGAATTGATTAGGCAGTCATAACATTTGCCATATTGATATTGATCTTTTTTTCTGGTTATTGCATGAATCAGATTGATGTCTTTTTTGTAAAAGGCGTCATAATATAATGAGAAATAGTTTTGCAGCTCTTTTAGCAATTCGCTTATTTGTTTGTTTTTCTTTATTTTGTTCTCTGCTGCATATTTGTATAGATAATAATTTCCGTGTTGTATGTGCATTAGGAATGTCAGCAGTTCCCAATGGATTAATGCTCTTTTTTCGCTTCTGCCCATCAGTATTCTTCTGCAGAAGATTATGAATTTGTCTTGTTGGTTTCTTAATTCTTCTATTTCGCTCATTCTTGAATAATTTCCGTGTATTGAGTCTTCATACGTGATTTGCTGTGTCTCTTTTATGATTAGGAATGCTCGTCTTAGCAGTACTGGATATTTTTCTTCTGTTGGCTCTGATATGTTTGTGATTTTGCAGTAGTCTTTGCCTCTTTCTGTGACTTCAAAACCAAGCAGCAGTTCTTTTGTCAGTTCTGTTATCTGTCTCATCATAGCTTTGTTTATTCCTTTGAGTGTGATTATGTCAAATCCTTTTCTGTACAGATGGGTTAGAATGGGTCTGATGTCGTGTTTGTTTTCTTCTGTTATCTGTATTGTTTTCTCCAGTTTTCTTTTGATTACTTCTGCTGAGATTATTAACTGGGAGTCTTTCTGCTCTACGTATAATTCATCGCCCGGCCCTACTTTTGTCTCTTTTGCCCATTTTGCTGGCAGCGAGAGAGTCAATGTTGCCGCTCCTTGTCTGATTATTTTCCTTCGCATATTGTCTTTTCTTGTCTTAATAGTATATAAATTTATCTTTTAAAATATAGAAATATACTAGAATATATTCCCTATGAAAAAAGAATATATTTCTTTCTAGTTGTCACTATCAGGTATTACATGGGGGTTTTCGAAAATGAAACAAACATTGATTGCAATTACACTTGCATTGCTGTTTTTGGCAGCGTGCGTACAGGTTGATACACAGACTCAGCCTACTAAACAGGTTGTTCAGCCTGCTGAAAAGGCTGTTGTTAAGATTGGAGCTACTTTGCCTTTGACTGGCGACTTGGCTTTTTTGGGAGAAGCTTCTAAAGATGCCCTTGAGCTCTCTTTGAAGGAGGTTTCAGGAACAAAATACAAGTATGAGCTTGTTTTCGAAGATGACAAGCTTGATCCTAAGTTGGCGGCAACTGCTGCCACTAAACTTATTTCAGTAGATAATGTTGATGCAATTGTTAGTATTTCTTCTGGAATAGGTAATGTTGTGTCGCCCATTGCTGATCAGAATAAGGTGATTCATTTTTCAAGTGCAGCCTCAGACGCTAATGTTGCAAAAGGCCCTCTTAATTTTATTCACTGGACCCCGCCCGATGAAGAAGGAAAGATTTGGGTTAAGGAAGCACAATCAAGAGGTTACAAAAGAATTGCCATTATAGCAATGCAGCAACAGGGCGCAATTGCTATCAAGGATTCTATGAAGAAATATCTGCCTGGAACAGGCATGGAAGTGGTTAGTGAGCAACTGTACAATATTGGCGATAAGGACTTTAAAACACTCATAACAAAGGCTCAGCAGTCTAAACCTGATGTTTATTTCCTGATGGCATTTTCTCCTGAACTTGATATTCTGCATAAGCAGATGAAAGATTTAGGAGTAAAAGAGCCTATTTCAGGGATTGAGTCTTTTGAACTGAGCGACGATCCTTCACAGTTCGAAGGAGAATGGTACATTAATGCTGCCGATACTTCAAATGAGTTCATTGAAAAATATACTGCTGCATATGGCAAAAATCCTCAGCTTGGAGCTGCAAACTCTTATGACATTTTGAAGTTAATCGTTGAAGGTTACGAAAAAGCCGGCAAAGATGCTTCTGTTAAGCCGAGTCATGAGGCTGTTGCTGATGCAATAATGCAGATTACAGATTTCAAAGGTGCATTGGGAACAGTTCGCGTTGAAGAAGACGGTATTGTCTGGAGTCCTGCCAGCGTGCGTATAATTCAGGACGGTAAGCCGGCGACTCTAAAATGAGAAAGCTGATTTTTTCTTTTCTATTTTTGTTGTTTCTGTCTGCTTGTGTTCAGGTAGAGACTGAAACGCCTAAGATTGTTTTTGGCGCTATCGCTCCGTTGAGTGGTGATTGTGCTGAGTATGGTGAGGTTGTTCGTGACGGGATTTTGATTGCTGTTGAGGAGATTAATGCTAAAGGCGGCATTAACGGCAAGCAAGTTGAGGTTATTTTCGAGGATGATAAGTGTACTGCTAAAGATGCTACTACTGCTGTTCAGAAGTTGATTGATGTTGATGGTGTTAAGGTTGTTTTTGGTGGTGCTGCGAGTTCTGAGACTCTTGGCGCTGCTCCTATTGTCGAGCAGGCAAAGGTTATCTTGATTAGTGCTATTTCAAGCAGTCCTGATATTACTAATGCCGGTGATTTTGTTTTTAGGACGTATCCTAGTGATGCTTATTCTGCTAGTGTTGCTGCTGAGTATGCTTTTAAGCAGGGCTGGAAGAGAGCTGCTGTTTTTTCCGAGCAGAAAGATTACTCGCAGGGTTTGCGCAGGATTTTCAAGGAATCTTTCACAAAGGCTGGCGGCGAGATTGTTGCTGATGAGGTTTACGCTAGTGATGATGCTGATTTTAGGGCTCAGGTTTTGAAGATTAAGGATTCCAAGCCTGATGTGGTTGTTGTTTATCCTCAGACTGATGTTAAGGGTCTTGCTCTTGTTAAGCAGTTGAAGGAGAATGGTGTTAATCAGCAGTTGATTGGTGCTGAGATTCTTGTTGCTAAGGGTTCTGTTGAGAAGGATCCTGCTTTGCTTGAGGGTTTGATTGGTCTTGAGCTTGGTCTTGATGATAAAAATCCGAAATCTTCTGCTTTGTTTGCCAAATATAGGAAAGAGAAGGGTCAGGAGCCTCCTTTGTCTCCTGTGTTTATGGCTTCTGCGTATGATGATGTTTTCTTGATTGCAGATGCTGTTTCCGAGGTTGGCTTGGATGCTGAGAAGATTCGTGATTGGTTGTATAATGTTAAGGATTGGGATGGTGCTCTTGGCAAGGTTTCTATTGACAAGAATGGCGATCCAATTTTGAAGAATTTTCTTGTAAAACAGGTCCAGGATGGAGAGGTTGTAGTGATTAAGTAAAGCATAGTAACCTTTAAAAAATAAAAAGAATAGTGAGAAGAAATGGCAATTGCAACCCAGCTTATTATTAACGGTATTATTGCTGGTGCTATTTATTCGTTAGTTGCCTCTGGTTTTTCGTTGATTTATTCTGTTACTAAGTTTATGCATTTTGCTCATGGTGCTGTTCTTGCGCTCGGAGCTTACTTGCTGTACACTTTTGCTGTTTTGGCTGGTTTGAATTTCTGGCTTGCTGTCCTGTTGACTTTGTTTTGTAGTTGTCTGGCTGGTGTTTTTATGGACTGGCTTGTTTACAAGCCTTTACGAAGAAGAAAGGCTTCCTCTGCAGTTTTGTTGATTGGTAGTATTGCTTTGATGATTTTGTTGAACGCTTTGATTTTGGCTGTTTGGGGTGCTGATGTTAAGACTATTCCTATTATTAATCCTGTTTTTGATTTTCTTGGTGCGAGGATTACTTTTATTCAGATTGTTATCATTGTTGTTGCTGTTGTTTTGCTTTTGGCTTTGTGGTTTTTGATGAAGTGCACTCGTCTTGGCAAGGCCATGAGAGCAGTTGCAGACAACAAGGATGTTGCTATGACTGTTGGTATTAATCCTGAGAGGATTTACACTTATACTTTTATGATCGGCAGCTTTTTAGCCGGTGTTGCTGGCATTTTGATTGGTATTGAGCAGAATTTGTATTCTCAGATGGGTGTTTCTTTGGTTATTAAGGGTTTCACTGGTGCTGTTATTGGTAGTCTTGCTAGTGTTCCTGGTAGTGTTCTTGGCAGTATGATTCTTGGTCTTGTAGAAAATATCGGCATCTGGTGGCTTCCTTCTGGTTATAAGGATGCTATCGCTTTTGTGTTATTATTCATATTCTTATTGTTCCGCCCTTCTGGTTTGTTGGGTGTTAAGGTGAGGGAGGCATAATGGCTTTCATAAATTATCTCATCCATCTTGCAATTCTTGTTTGCATTTACAGTATTTTGACTATTAGTTTGAACTGGGCTGTTGGTTTTACTGGTCTTCTTAACTTGGGTCATGTTGGTTTTTTTGGGATTGGTGCTTATGCTAGTGCTTTGCTTGTCATGAATGGTTTTCCAGTATGGCTTGGTTTGTTATTTGGTGCTTTGTTTGCTTTGGTTTTTGGTTGTTTGCTTGCTTTGCCTACTGCTAGGTTGAAGGGTGATTATCTTGCTCTTGCCACTTTGGGTTTTGCGTTTATCATGGGCAGTGTGGCGAGAAATTGGACGAGTCTTACCCGTGGCGCTTTGGGCATTCCTGGTATTCCTAAGATTGTTAAGGGTAATTTTGAGTTTTTGGTTATCGTGTTCATTATTGCTGTTGTTGTTTACTTGATTTTCTGGAGGTTGTCTAGGTCTCGTTTTGGAAAGGTTTGCGAGTCTGTTCGTGATGACGAGCTTGCTGCTAAGACTCTTGGCAAGGATACTTTTGTGCATAAGATTTTTGCTTTGGGTATTAGTGCGTTTTTTGCTGGCTTGGCTGGCGGCCTGTTTGCTCATTACATTACTTTTATTGACCCGAGCATTTTTGGTCTTGGTGATTTAATCTTGTTATTCAGTATGTTGATTGTTGGTGGTCTTGCCAGTGTAAAGGGTTCTGCTATTGGCACTTTGATTATTTTCTTGTTGCCTGAGCCTTTGCGTTTTATTGGTTTTCCGAGTTCTGTTCTTGGTCCTATGCGTGAGATTATTTTCGCTCTTATTTTGCTGTTAATCTTGATTTACAAGCCGAGGGGTGTTTTCGGGAAGGTGGATTTGTCATGATTAGCGTTCAGAAGCTCTCAAAGCATTTTGGCGGTGTTTTTGCTGTTCGTGATTGCTCTTTTACTGTTCAGGAGAACGCTATTACGAGTGTTATTGGTCCTAATGGTGCTGGTAAGACTACTTTGTTTAATCTTGTTTGTGGTATTTTGAAGCCTGATAATGGCAGGATTTTCTTGCGTGGTACTGAGATTACTAGTTTGCCTGTTCATCGTATTGCTCGCTGCGGTATTAGTCGTACTTTTCAGCAGGCTCGTTTGTTCAGGAATATGACTGTGAGGGATAACTTGCTGCTTGCTAGGAAGTGTTCTGATGCTGAGCTTAAGCGTGTCTTGAAGAAGGTTTATTTTCCTCTTGGTTTGGATACTTTGGCTAGTGATTTGAGTTATGGTCAGATGCGTTTGTTGGAGATTGCTCGTGCTTTGCTTAAGCCTCATGCTTTGTTGATGCTTGATGAGCCTACTGCTGGTGTTAATCCTAAGGTTCGTCAGGAGTTGAAGAGGATTTTGCTGGATTTGAAGGGTGCTGGCGCTACTATTTTGTTGATTGAGCATGATATGGAGTTTGTTATGAGTATTAGTGATGAGGTTGTTGTTATGGCTGAGGGTTCTGTGCTAACAAGAGGCACTCCTGGAGAAGTTCAGTCTGATAAGAGAGTTTTGGAGGCGTATCTCGGAAAATGAGTTTTTTGGAAGTTAAGGATTTGAAGTCTGGTTATGGTAAATTGCAGGTTTTGTTTGGTGTGAATATGGAGTTCAGGCCTGATGATATTACTGTGATTATTGGTCCTAATGGTGCTGGTAAGAGTACTGTTTTGAAGAGTATTTTCCGTTTGTGTGATATTTTTTCTGGCAAGGTTGTTTACAAGTGCGAGGATATTACTAAGCTTCCTACTTATGATCGTATTAAGCTTGGTATTTCTTTTGTCCCTCAGGGCCGTCAGGTGTTTTCGGGTTTGACTGTTAAGGAGAACCTGGAGATGGGTGCTTTTTTGATTGGTAATAGTAATTTGTTGAAGAAGCGTTTGGCTGAGGTTCTTCATCATTTTCCTGCTTTGAAGGAGAAATTGCATCAGAGTGCATATAATTTGTCTGGAGGCCAGCAGCAGATGCTGGCTATTGCGCGTGGTTTGATGCAGGATCCTAAGGTTTTGTTGCTTGACGAGCCGTCTCTTGGTCTTGCTCCTAAGACCATGAAGGAAATCTTCAAGAAAATCCAGGAAATCAATAAGGAGGGCACCGCTATTATCATGGTTGAGCAGAATGCCAAGGCTGCCTGTGAGATTGCTGATAAGATTTATGTGTTGGAAGAGGGCAGGATTGCTTTGCATGGCAGTAAGAAAATAATGAAATCAAAGAAAATAAAGAATATTTATCTTGGTGGCCACGGCCACAAGTGATTTATTTCTTGTAGTGGTTGTACAGCATTCCTAGTGCTATCACCGATAGTACTACTGGTATCCATGGTATGTTTACTATTTGTATTACTTTCAGGTCGCTTAACAGCCATATTAATCCTATAATCAATAGGATTATTGCGAATGTTGGAAATGCTTTTTGTTTCATAATATCACCTCTGCATAGAATAAGTATATTTTCAGTATATAAAGTTATTTAGCCAGCCATTCTGCTTCTTCTTCTTCAAGGTCTAGTTCTTTTGTTATTTGTTCTTGGTTGTTCTTGAATATCCTTTGCAAATATGGCAGTGTTTCCTGTAATGCTTTTCTGGATGAGCAGTGTGTTGCTGTTGCTATTTTTTGGGCTATTTGTTTTCTTTTGGCGTATTTTTGGTTTGCCATCCAGTGTTTCAACAGTCTTTTTGTTCTGCTGTATGTTACAAAGCTTGTTGATTTTTTGTTTTTTGCTGTTGCCACTCCTGCTGTTATCAAGACGTTGACGTACGCCAGGTATCTCCAGTATTGCCATCTTCTTATTCTTCCTCTGTAAACGTCTGCTTTTGATAGTGCTTCGTATGCTCTTGCCAGGTCGTCTGGGTTTTTGTATTCTTTTGGCATGTTTTCGTCTATCCATAGGAAGCATTCGTCTATGTCCTCGTCCACTAGATCCAGCGCGCTTACTGCTACTGCTGGGTCTGTTGATTTGAGTATTTTTACTAGTGCTTGCATTATGCTTTCTGAGTGTTCTCTTTCGTATAGGGTTTCTAGGCTTTGTAGTGTTAGTGTTCCTGCTTGTGCTAGTGTTTGGAGGTCTGTTATTGCCCCTCTTAGGTCTCCTCCGCTTCTTCTTGCTAGTGTTTTCATTACTATTTCGTCTGCTTGTAGTTTTTCTTTGTCTAGTATTCTTTGTAGTGCTTTGGTCATTTCTGTTATTTCTATTGTTTTGAATTCTATTAGCTGGCTTTTTGTTCTTAGTGAGTTGAATTTGCTTTCCCAGGGGTCGTTTGCTGTGAGTATGATTGGGAATTGTGATTGTTTTATGAGGTCTGCTAGTGCTGCCACTCCTCCTCTGTCTGTTCCTGCTATTCCGTTTATTTCATCTATTAGTATGATTTTTCCTTGTGAGAAGAGGCTTTGTTGTTTTATCGCATTTCCTACTCTTGTTTTGATTTCTGCTGCGTTTCTGTCGTCTGACGCGTTTATCTCTATTAGTTCTAGTCCTAGTTTTCTTGCTAGTGCGTGTACTGTTGCTGTTTTTCCTGTGCCTGTTGGTCCGTGTAGTAGTAGTGCTTTTTTCTTTTGTTTTTTGTAGTTTGTGACAAAGTCTGTTATTTTCTTTGTGTCGTGTGGTATGTGTTCTAGGTCTGGTTTGTGCTTGTTTACCCACATATTGTATTTGTGGTTGTTCTTGGCTTATTAAGTTTTTATGTTCAGCAACATTTATATACGAAATAAGGCGCTGTGTTGAGTATGAAAGCGGTTGATGTGAATTTTAAGAAGGCTGATATTGTGGATTATTATTCTCAGCTTGATCAGGTTAAGGTGCGTATTTTGTTTGATGACGGCAAGGAAAAAGCTTTGATAAGACAGTTTTCTATTAATGATCCTGTGAAGCAGGCTTCTGAGTTGTTGTCTGAGATTAGGTCTAAGCTTAAGGATCAGCATAAGGTGTTTTCTTTGGATGATCATCCTTTGGCAGGCACTTTGATTCTGCGTTATAGGCAGGAGGAGGATGTTTTGCATGACCGTCTTGCCAAGTTTTTGGCTCAGGCTAGGGAGCGTATTCGTTCTGGCAAGCTTGCAAAGCTGAGTTATTTTGATCTTGAGAAGAAGATTGTTGGTTTTGTTGCTAACTTTTGAATTTTGATGCGATAAAATATGCTACAAAACCGCATCCTAGTCCTATTAACACGCCGACATCTGGTCTGCCGTATATCATTCCTATTCCTAGGCCGATAAGACAGCCTGCTGGTACTAATACTCCGTTTAAGTTTTTCTTTTTAGCCATATGGTATTCTTTTTATTGGGTGTTTTTAATTTTTGTGTTAGAATTCTGCTGTTATTTTGATGTCTGGTGTTAGTTCTTCTGTTCCTTTGCCCATTTCGATTTGTTCTGCGTTTGTTGCTGATTTTAGGTCTTCAAGTACGCCTGAAATGTCTATTTTTGTTTCTATCACTAATTTCTTTACTGGTGTTTTCATTGACGTTTTCATTTCTGATTTTTTCTTTCTTATTGCTGCTAGTATTGCTACTGCCGCGTCTCCTGCTTGTTCTGCTTTTTCGTTGACAGCAGGCATTTCTGGCCATTTTGACATGTGTACGCTTGGGTATTTTTCTTGTTCTTTCAGGTATAAGTGGTAGATTTCTTCTGTTATGAATGGTGTTATTGGCGCCATTAGTTTTGTTATTGCTGATAGGCAGAGGTATAGTGCGTGTTGTGCGCTTTTTTTGTGTTGTGGTGTTTTTGGCTCGTATACTCTGTTTTTTATTAGTTCTAGGTAGTTGTCGCAGAAGTCTTTCCAGAAGAATGATTCTGTTGCTGATTTTGCTTGGTGGTATTCGTATTTGTCGAATGATTCTGTTGCTTGTTGTATTGTTTTTGCTAGTTTTGTGTGTATCCAGAGGTCTAGTGTTTCTGTCGAGGTTCCTTTGTAGTCATAGTCTTTTAGTTGCATGTTTGTGAATTTTGCTGCGTTCCAGAGTTTTGTTACGAATTTGTCTCCTGTTACTAGTTCTTTTTCTTGGAATGCTATGTCTTCTCCTAGTTTGCTTCCGCCTGCCCAGTATCTTAGCGCGTCTGCTGAGTATTTTTTGAGTATTTCTTGTGGTTCTATGATGTTTCCTTTGCTTTTGCTCATTTTTTCGCCATGCGGGTCCATTACGTATCCTGATAGTACTATGTCTTTCCATGGATTTTTTCCGTAATGCAATTGGCTTTTGACAAGTGTGTTGAATAGCCAGAAGGATATTATCTCGTGTGCTTGTGGTCTTAGTGACATGGGGAATAGTTTGTTTCTGTGTTTTTCTGGTATGAGTTGTACTGCTAGTTGTGGTGTCATGCTGCTTGTTGCCCAGGTGTCTAGCACGTCTTTTTCAGGAACATATTCTGTTGATTTGCATTTTGGGCATGGTGTTGGTTTGTCTTTTAGCGGGTCTACTGGCAGTTTTTTCTCATCTGCAAAGATTGGCGTGTCGCATTTTGCGCAGTACCATACTGGGAATGGTACTCCAAAGAATCTTTGCCTGCTTATTAGCCAGTCCCATTGTAGTCCTTTTACCCAGTTGTTATATCTGTGTTTCATAAAGTCTGGGTACCAGTTTAGTTGCGCGCCCCATTCGAGCATTTTTTCTTTTAGGTCAAGGTATTGTATGAACCATTGTTTGCTTTGTATGATTTCTATTTCTGTTTGGCATCTTTCGTGTACTTTTACTTCGTGTTTGATTGGTTTTTGTCCTGTTAGGAGTCCTTGTGATTTTAAATCTGCGAGTATTGCTTTTCTGGCGTCGTGTACTTTTAGTCCGTTGTACTTGCCTGCTGTTTCTGTCATTGTGCCGTTTTTGGCTATTGCTGTTTTTAGTGGTAGTTTGTGTGCTAAGTACCATGCTATGTCTGTTTGGTCTCCGAACGTGCAGCACATGACTATTCCTGTTCCTTTTGCAGGGTCTACTCTTTCGTCTGCTATTATTGGTACTTCGTAGTTGAATAGTGGGACTGTTGCTTTTTTGCCTGTTAGTTTTTTGTACCTGTCGTCTGCTGGGTGTACGAATACTGCTACGCATGCTGGCAGTAGTTCTGGTCTTGTTGTTGCTATTACTATGTCTTTTCCATCTATCTTGAATACTACGTCGTTGAATGTGCTGTCTTTTTCTGCGTCTTGGCATTCGACTTGTGATATTGCTGTTTCGCATAGCGGGCACCATAGTGCTGGTGCCTCTTTTCTGTATATTCTGTTTTTTTTGTTTAAGTCTAGGAAGCTCCACTGGCTTATTCTTCTGCAGTGTTCGTTGATTGTGCTGTAGTTTGTCTTGAAGTCGCAGCTCATTCCTATTCTTTTCCAGTCTGATGTGAATTTTGGCATTATTTCTGCTAGTGTTTGCTCGCATAGTTTGATGAACTCCTGTCTGTCCATCTTGCTTGCTTTGACTCCTTTGAGTTTTTCCACTAGCCTTTCTGTTGGCAGTCCGTTGTCATCTGTTCCCCATGGGTAGAATATGTTGTATCCTCGTAATCGTTTATACCTGATTATTATATCTTGTTGTGCGTATGAGAATGCGTGCCCTATGTGCATCTTTCCGCTTACTGTTGGCGGCGGTGTGTCTATGCTGTATACTTCTCCTTTTGTTTCTGGGTTGAACTTGTATGTTCCTTCTTTTTCCCAGTGTTGCATCCACTTCTCTTCTTCGACTTTTGGGTCGTATCTGTCCGCCATGCTTTAAATGCACTGGCAGGTGCTTAAAAACTTTTTGACTTTTCTGTCACAAAGAATTAAATGTTAGAGTAGCTTGGTTTGTTAATTGTGACTAAAATGTCTAATGATCAGCTATATGAAGGCATTTGGACTGAGTATTATGATAATGTGTATCCTGTTAAGGGGTATGCCAGGAATGCTAAGTTGGTTCTTTCCTTGTTGAAAAAGTTTAATCCTAAGGCTAAGAAGTTGTTGGAACTTGCTTGTGGTACTGGTAATTATACTTTTTATTTTGCCAAGAAGTATAAGGTGAAGGCAACCGATACTTCCAAGGACATGCTTACCTGTGCTAAAAAGAAGTGTAAGAAATCTAAGTTTGCAGTTTTGCCCATGGAAAAGTTAAATGAGAAGTCTTCTTATGATGTTGTTGCTTGTATGTGGGAGTCTTTTAGGTATCTTAAGTCTTATAAGAGTGTTAAGGATGTTTTGTCAAGGATTCATAGGGCTCTTAAGCCTGGCGGCTTGTTTGTTGTTGATTTTCATCATTTTCCGCCTTCAAAGTATTTTATGAAGGATGGTCCTTGGGTTCGTCTGGGTAAGGGAATTGTTAGGGATACTCAGCAGTACACTACTAAAGGCGATTTTGATGTTCGCAAGTCTATTTTGCTGGTAGTTGAGGGTGACAAGACTAAAACTGTTAATCTTAAGAGGTCTCCTTTGCTTAGAATTTCAGAGAAGCAGATGAAGTCTTTTCTTAAGCAGGCTGGGTTTGATGTTGTTCATTTCCAGCGTTGGTTTCATAAGGGTGTTAAGAATTCTATGTTGTTTGTTGCTAAGAAGGTTTGACTTTTTTGCTCTTCCTTTCCCTTCTCAGAAGATCTCCAATATCAAAGAGTCTTTTGATTACTGTTCTTTTTGTGTCGAGCGGGGCTACCATGTCGCCATATCCTAGGCATTCTTTGTATTGGTTTAGTATTACTACTCTGTCTCCTACTTCTGGATTATTGTGGCTGGTTATGCCTTTTGTGAATATGTCTCTTCCACAGATGTAGAGCCATTCTGCTTTTTCTGTGAGTATTACGTGTTTTTTGGCTTCTTTTCCTATTTTTTGTAAGAACGTAACTGAGGGTATTAGCACTGGTCCTCTGATGTGCGCTATGCATTCTCCGTTGTATACTGCTCCTGGAATGTTTTCTGTTGTTATGAAGTATGACCTGCCTACTAACTGCACTTCTGGTGCTTGTTTTATTCCAAATGGTTTTAGGAATTCTTGTAAGGTGGGTGCTTTTTTTCGCTCTTGACTGAATTTTTCTCTCCTCTCGCCATTGCGAGGAGAGAAAAATCTTCCTTCGCGAGCCGAGATGGGCTTGTTTCTTGTCAGATTCATGTTTTCACCATTTTTGCTATGAAGAATCCTTCTGTTTTTGTTTTGTGTGGCCAGAATCTTTTGCATTTTTTGATTTCTGGGTTTAGTTTTTTGCCGAAAACTTCTGTCGCTCCTTCGTCTCCTATTTCCAGGTTGACTTTTTCAAGTCTTACCGGCAGCTTTTCCAGCGCCCACTGTACATTCATCTCATTCTCTTCTGGTTCTAGTGAACAGGTGCAGTAGACGAGCGTTCCTCCTGGTTTTAGCAGTCCGACTGCGTCTTGTAGTAGTCTTTTTTGTATGTCGCTGCTTTTTTGTATGTCTTCTGGTGTTCTTTTTTCAAACCAGCCTTGTTCCAGCAAGTAGTTTCCCGAGCAGGGCGCGTCTAGTAGTATTTTGTCGAATTGTTGTTTTGCTGATGCGAAGTTTCCTAGAAACGCATTTGTGTTTTTGACTCCACATCTTTCTAAATTCATTAGCAGGCTTGGGATTCTGTGTGGTTTCAGCTCGTACGCTATTATTGTTCCTTGGTTTTTCATGTGTGCTGCTATTTGTGTTGTTTTTCCTCCTGGTGCTGCGCAGCAGTCTAGTATTGTTTCTGTTGGTTTTGGGTCTAGTACTTCTACTGGTATTTGTGCTGCTGCTTCCTGCAGGTAATAATATCCTAGCAAATATTCTGTGATTGCTCCGAGTGAGAATTTGCTTTCTGCAACATACCCGTTTTTTGTGTATGTTATTTTTGTGAGTTTTATTCCGTGTTTTTCCAGTCTTGGTATTAGTTCTTTCGCTGTTGTTTTTAGCGTATTGATTCTTATTGTTGGAGGTATTTTTATCTGTTCTATTGTTCCTCCTATTAACGCGTATTTTTCAAGAAATAATTCTTTTCCATCGCTGTCCATGTGGCGTGTCCTCTACTGCTATTCCGTGTTTTTTTAGTTCGTCTCTTATTTCGTCTGTTCTGCTCCAGTTTTTTATCTGTCTGGCTTTTTCTCTTTCTTCCAGCAGTTTTTGTAGTTCTGGGGCTAGTTCTTCTTTTTCTGTTAATACTCCTAGTACTTGGTTGATGTTTTCCATGAATTCTGTTGTTTTTTGTGCGTCTTCTTTGCTTAGTTCATGATTGTCAAGATGTTTGTTGACGACGTTCATTAGTTCGAATATTGCTGCGAGTGCAGGGCTTATTTCTAGGTCGTCGTCTAGTGATTGTTCGAATTTTTGTTTTGCTTTTTGTATTGCTTCTTTTATTTCTGGTTTGTTTTTGCTTCCGTGTGCTTCTTTTAGTCTGAGTACAAAGTCGTTTAGTCTTTGTACTGCTGTTGTTGCTGCTTCTACTGCCTCAAATGTGAAGTTGAGTTTTTGTCTGTAGTGTGTTGCTATCAATAGATATCTTACTGCTAAGGGATTGTATCCTTTGGCAAGTACATCGCGTAGTGTGTAGAAGTTTCCTAGTGATTTGCTCATTTTTTTGCCGTCTACGAGCAGGTGTTCTGAGTGCAGCCAGTAATTTACGAATTTTTTTCCTGTGCATGCTTCTGTCTGTGCTATTTCGTCTTGGTGGTGTGGGAAGATGTTGTCCACTCCCCCTGTGTGTATGTCTATTGTTTCAAACTTGTCTGGCTCGAATTTTCCCTTTTCGAATGCCTTTGTGAGATGTTTTGCGCTCATTGCGCTGCATTCTATGTGCCATCCTGGTCTTCCTTTGCCTATTTCTGTTTCCCAGTATACGTCTCCGTCTTTTTCGTCCCAGAACTTCCATAGTGCGAAGTCTGCTGCGTTTTCTTTTTCGTATTCGTCTGCTTTTACTCTTCCTGAGGCTCCTGCTTGTAGTTGTGCCAGGTCTATGTGTGCTAGTTCTCCGTATTCAGGGAATTTTGCTATTGAATAATAGATTCCGTCTTCTGTTTTGTAGGCTATTCCTTTTTCCAGCAGTACTTGTATCATTTGTACCATTTCTTTGATATGTTCTGTTGCTTTTGGGTATTCTTCTGCTGGTTCTATGTTTAGTGTTTTTACGTCTTCGAAGAATGCTTGTGAGTATTTTTGTGTGAATTCTTTTAGCGGTGTTTTTTCTTTTTGTGAGTTTTTTATTGTTTTGTCGTCTACGTCTGTTAGGTTCATTACTTGTTTGACCTTGTACCCTTTGTACTTTAGCCATCTTCTTAGTAGGTCTTCAAAGATGTAGGTTCTGAAGTTTCCTATGTGTGCGTAGTCGTAGACTGTTGGCCCGCAGGTGTACAGTCTTGCTGTTTTGCCTGCTTTGAATTCTTCTTTTTTTCTTGTGAGTGTGTTGTGAAACTTCATGTGACTATTCTGCTATTGGGTGTTTAAAAGCTTTCTGTTAGAATAGACCGCCCGGCTCTTTCGAGCCGGACGATCTTTGGACGACTGGAAACCGCGTAGCCTATTTCTTCTTTCTGAATATTACGAATACTGGGGTTAGTTTTTTGGCTAGTTTTTGTAGTGAGTATCTTCTTGTTAGCATGTATACTCCTACTGCTAATAGGGTTAATGCTGCTATGTATCCTATCATTGTTAGGACGTCTGTGAGTATTGTGCGCCATGCTGCGTCATAGATTATTGCTCTTCTTAGTAGTGAGCTTCCTAGCACGTATGGATTGAAGCTTGCTATGTATGCGAATGCTTCTGGCATGCTTTCTATTGGGATTATTACGTCGCTGATGAATAGGAATACTGCTCCTATGCTTACGCCTGCTAGTGTTGCTGTTTCTTCGCTGTCAAATGAGTATCCTACTATCATTCCTATTAGGATGAATAGTGAATTGATTATCAAGAGTAATAATATCGCCGCTGGTATGTTTGTCATTATTTGTGTTGAGAAGAACACGCTTGCTATTCCTAGTATGATTATGACTTGTAGGAATAATATTATTGATGCTGTTAGGAAGTTTGCTATGACATAGCTGGTGTCTGTTACTGGTGTCATGTATGTTCTGAATACTGCCGGGCTGTGCTTGTCCAATAGTATGAGTGTTGGTGTTATTAGTAGTGCTGTGAACATGATGATAAGAACAATCAGGACTGGGAATAAATAGCTCAAATATGTTTTTTCTTGTGTTATTGGTTTTATTACTGTGACTATTGGTTGTGTGATTGCTTCTGGGTCTTTGATTTCTATTGCGTTTATTTTGTTGTCTATGTCGTCGAATGCTTTTTGCACCTCACTTACGCTTAGCAAGCTTTTATCCAGTAGCTCGTTTATTGCTTGTAGTATTCTTACGCTCATCTGCCTGCTTGTTTCTGCTTTGTTCAGGGTGTCTTTTGTGCTTGCTATTGCTTGTGTGACCGCTCCTACTTGCTGGTCGAAGTCTATGAATGCTGTTTTTGTGAGGTCTTTTGTTTCTGACATTTCTGCTTTTAGCTTGTTTATTTCGTCTACTGTGCTTGCCATTGCTGTTTGCAGTTGGTCTTTTGTTTCTGAGCTTGCTGTTGATGAGCTTACTATTGAGTTTGCTGCGCTTACGAATGATGATGCTTTGCTTAGCCCTTTTTCTCCTACTGACAGGGCGTTTTCCATCCATTGTTTTACTTGTGTTCTGGAGCTTGTTAGTTCTGGTATTTGGAATCCTTCTTCGTCCATTGTTAGGTCTATGTCGCTTAGTTCTGCTATGAGTTCTTGTGAGTTTTGCCTGATTAGTTCGTTTTCTGTTGCGAGTTTGACCATTACTTTTCTTTGTTCTCCTATTTTGTTGTGTGTGTAGTCTAGTGTGTCTAGTATGATTTTGGTGAGGTTTTGTCCTACTTGTAGTGAGCGTTGTCCTACTTCTTTTGTCATTGTCTGCATTATTGTCCATACGAGGTTTATTCTTGAGTAGTCGACGTAGAATGTGATTTGGTTTTTGTTTGGGAGTCCTATTGTGAAGTTTTCGTCAAATAGCATGCACGTGTTGATGTCACTGTTTTTTATTGCGTCTATGCATTCTTCTTGTTTGTTGTATTCTATTATTTTGAAGTCTCCTTTGAGTTGTTCGAGGAGTGATGTTGTTGTTGTGTCTGCTTTCGGTATGTGTGTTCCTATTTTTACTGCGTACATGTTGCTGTTGTCAAATGCCATTCCTGCTAGGAATATTACTATGAGCGGGCCTAGTATGACTATTAGTGAGCCTGTTTTTGCTCTGATTAGGTTTTTGAGGTTTTTTCTTACTAGTTCGAAGATGTCTTTTATCATCTTTTTATCACCGCTTCAAAGACTCTTCCTAGTGTTGGTTTTGCTATGTTTAGGCTTAGTACCTCTCCTCTGTGTTTTTCAATATAGTCTGCTATTAGTGGTAGAATGTGTCCTGGTTCTGGCGCGTCTATTACCAGTTCTCCTTCTCTTGTTATTGCTTTTGTGAAGTATTTTTTCTTTTTTTGTAGTTCTGCTATTAGTCTGTCGTAATTTTGCGTTGTTGTTTCTATTGCTATCTCGTAGTTCTTGGAATAGACGTCTCTTAGTTGTTGTGCTGTTCCTAGTTCTATGATTTTTTTGTTTTGTAGTATTGCTATTCTTGAGCATAATAGTTCTATTTCTGCGAGGAAGTGTGATGCTAGTATGATTGTTGTGCCTTTTGCGTTTATCTGTCTGATTAGCTCCCATAGTTGTTTTCTTAGTATTGGGTCTAGGTCTGCTGTTGGCTCGTCTAGTATGAGTATTCTTGGGTCTGGGAGTAATGCGCAGGCGATGTCTAGTCTTTTTTGCATTCCTCCTGATAGGTTTGCTGCTAGGATGTCTCTTGCTTCTTTTAGTCCTACCAGGTCCATTAGTGCGTTGCATCTTCTGACTAATTCTGTTGGTGAGAGATGGTATAGCTTGGCGAAGTGTTCTAGGTTTTCTCGTACTGTTAGTTTGTTGTAGAAGCTTGGTGTTTGTGTTGAGAATCCTATGTGTTTTTTGATTAGGTCTGGTCTTTTTAGCACGCTTTGTATTGTGCCGTCTGGGAAGGATAGTAGTACGTCTCCTGCGTCTGGTTTTAGGAAGCCTACTAGGAGGTTTAGTATTGTTGTTTTTCCTGCTCCGCTTGTTCCTATTAGTCCGAAGATTTCTCCTGTTTTTACGTCGAGGTCTATGTTTTGGAGGACTGTGTTTTCCGCAAAGCTTTTTGTGAGTCCTCTTATTCTTATTATTACGTCTTGTTCTAGTTGTTTGTATGATTTTTCTATATATTCATTTACCTGTGATGCCGGCCATCCTGCCTTGAGAAGTCTTTCTTTGATTTCTTCCTTTGACAGCCCTTTTTCCGCGCTTAGACGTATATGTTCTGCTATTACGTCGTCCATTTGTCTTTTTAGCCGGTGTGTTTTTAAAAAAGAGCGCTACTATTCCAGAGTGGTCAGTAAGCTCGAAAAAGTTTATATATTGTTGTTCTTGTAATCCCTTGTATGGCTGCCTGTGATTTGTGTGGTAAGGATACTCAGCTGTTTTCTGCTATTGTTGAAGGTTCTAGGCTGAATGTTTGTTCTACATGCGGCAAATTCGGCAAGGTTTTGAGGAAGCAGGTTGTTTTTAAGAAAAAGCCTGTTGAGAAGCCTGAAGAGCCTGTTGAGGTTGTTGTCTCTGATTACGCGAAACTTATCAAAGATGCGCGTGAGAAGAAGAACTTGACTCAGAAGGATTTTGCTCGTTTTTTGAATGAAAAGGAGAGTGTTGTTCAGAAATTGGAGAATGGTGTTCTTGTTCCTCCTTTGAGTATGGCTAGGAAGCTTGAGAAGTTGTTGAGGGTTAAGCTTGTTGAGGTTGAGGAGGAGAGTGCTGTTGCTCCTGGCAAGTCTTCTGGTCCTTTGACTATTGGGGATATTCTAAACATTAAGAAGTAGTCCAGATTCTGTACCAGCAGTTTCCTGTTTGTTTGTCTAGTGTTCTTTTGAAGTGTTTGTCCAGTTCTTGGATTATTTGTTCTGTTTGTTTTAAGCATTCCTTTTCTTCTGGAGGGCAGATTATTCCTCCTCCGCAGTTGTCTAGGAATACTGCTCCTATTTTTTCATGGTTTGTCTGTAAGTATTCTTTGAAGTCTGTTGATACCCCTTTGTCATAGATTGGATAATACATTTTTTCTAGTTTTGAGTTTGAATGTGCTGCTATTATTGGGTTTGATGTCCATATCTCTCCTTTTATGTCCTCTGTCGGGTAGTTGAAGTATTCTTCTGCTGTGATGTCTGGCTGTTGGAGCTCGTTTCCGTAGTAGTATTTGATGCAGGTTATCATCATCCACGCGCTTAATAGGATTATTAGTAGTGCAAAGATTTGTTTTTTCTTTATTTTGAGCCGGTCATACACCCATACTATTCCTAGTCCTGTTAGCATTGCTGTGAATGGTATTAGTATTGTCAGGTATCGGTAGTCTCTGCAGTGAAGCTGCATTAGGTATATTGCTGGTATTATCAGGCTTAGCAAGTAGAGTTTTTTTGGTTTTTTCCAGAGTGCGATCACTCCTGGGATTGCCATTAGGTATAGTTTTGTCTCGCTGAATACTAGCCAGTGAAAGTATTGCCACCAGGGTTTATACCTTAGTACATTGCAGCCTAGGGCTCTGCTTATTGCTTCTTGTGCTGCTAGAATTGTTGCCAGCGGGCTTCCGTATGCTATCCAGCTCCATGCAAAGTATGGTGCTGTTATTGCTATGAATCCTGTTGTTGTTATTGCTGCTTGTTTCCATTTTTTTGATGTTGCAAGTGCTATCAATAAGATTGCTATGAATATTCCTGTGTAGAATTTTGTTAGGAATGCTATTCCTATTGCAAGTCCTGCCCAGAAGTGTTTTTGTTTTGTGAATAGCCATAGGGCGAGTAGTATTGCGAATGTGCTTGGTATTTCTGTGTATTGGTGGAAGCTTAGGTAGTAGAATATCGGGCTGAATGCTACGATTAGTGAGGCTATTGCTGCTGTTTTTTTGTCCCACCATTTTTCTGATAGTTTGTATGTTAGTGCTACTATTCCTAGCATTAGTATTATTTCTATTAGTCTTCCGAATAATGCAGGGTCTAGTCCTAGTTTCCATGCCGCGCCTAAAATTAAGGGCATGATTGGTGGTCTTATGTGTTCAAATAGTCCTAGTTGGCCTCCGCTGTAGATGTACTTGCCCATTCCTATGTATACTCCTGAGTCCCACCATATTTCGTGCCAGCCAAAGGCAAACAAAAGTCTTATTGCTAATGTTGCGAATAGAATTATTGCCAAAGTGTAGTCTTTTTTCATCTTAGTATTGGGTTTGGGTCGTTGAATGTTGCGCTGGTGTATTCTTGGAATATTTTTTGTCCGTATGGGTAGCTTGCGCTGTGGAACAGTATTACTTTTCTTTCAGGGTCTTCGTCAAGCCATTTTTTGACTGCGTTGTAATCTTGGCTGTTGAATACTCTTGTTGCCAGTATTGTTGCTTTTGTCTCTCTTGCTTTTTGTGTTGCTTTTTCCATCTGTCCGAAATCGTTTATGGTTACATATTCTACCTGTAAAGGTATTGCTTTGCTTAATTCTTCAAAGTATGCTGCTGGTGATTGGTAATACCATAATGCGTATTTGTCTTCTGTGGCGTTTAGTGCTACTATTCTGTCTTCTTGTGTTATTTTTATTGGTCTGTTTCCTATTATTGCTTTGTCTTCCTTTACTTCTATGGGCGGGCTTCCTGCTATTGTTGTGTTGTGCCCTAATGCCAGGTAGACATCTTTGTCGGTCAAACATATTACTGCTGTTCCTTTTTCGCTGAGGTATTCTGCTGCTTGTACTTTTGATGGGCTGTCGCAGCACCCGATGACTGCTGTTGCGTTTTCTCTTATTGCCTGGTCTACCATCATGTTTATTCCGTGTGTGTCAATTATTACTGCTAGGTCTCTTCTTAGGAATCTGGTTGTTGGATAGCTTAGCTTGTCGATTGGCACTTCAAATCTGAATATTCCGTTTTCGTCTGGCGCATACCATTCTCCGTTTTTTCTTGCTACTAGCGTTCCTACTGCTGTTTTGTGTGTTAGGTTTGTTTTTTGTAGTTCTTTTATTCTTGCTCCTTCGTGCCAGCCTATTTCTGGCATTAGTTCTGTTGTGTTGTAGTTTAGTCGTTCAGAGAAGGTTGTTAGCAGTTCTGGCCCGTAGGGGTTTGCTATCTGTCCTCCTAGCCAGTCCCTGTATACTCTGTCTTCTTGTGATACCAGTAAACTTGACGAGTTTAGTGTGATTGTTGTTTTGCCTATTATTGCGCTTGTCGCGTTTTTTAGTGCGGGTTCTATTGTTTTTGGCTCGAATTTTAGGTTTAGCTTTCCTTTTGCCAGCCTTTCCATGAGTTCTGCTCTCCAGTTGTTTCCTGCCGTTTTCCACGCTTGTGCTGCTGCTCTTAGGAATGCCTCTCTGTTTCTTCCGCACCCCATCGATGCGCTTGTTTCGTAGATGAGTGCTTGTTCTTCTGGTGTTTGTGGTTTTATTTTGTCGTAGTATGCCAGGCTTTCGCAGATTTGTGTTTCATTTTTTGTTAGTCTTCCTATAACGAGTTTCGCGTCTGCTCTTGCCCAGTTGTCTGCTTTTTCGTCGTTTGCTGTTCTTTCAAGGAGTTCAAGCAGTTTTGTTGTGTTGGTTCCTGCTGCTGTTGTTGTTATGTTGAAGTTTATGTTTTGTGTGTAGGGGTCTGCTCGTCTGAATACTTTTTGGATGCTTGCATTTATTTCTCCTGTGTAAATTAGTCCTTCGTGTTTCATTCCGTCTATGATTAGTGTTGGTGCTGTTGTTACGTTGTAGTTTTTTGCAAGCAGGCTTACTAGCGGTTCATCTGTGTAGTCTTTGTCCAGATTCAGCACCACCAGGTGCTGGTCGTATTCTTCGCTTAAGTCCTGCAGTATGAATCCTTGTCTTTCGCTGGCATCATCGTCTATTTCATAGAAGAAAATGATTGGCAGGTATGGTTTGTCGCATTCCTGGTTGAGTCTTTGGATTAATGCTAAGAATCGGAATTCTAATAGGAAGTATTTTCTTTTTAGGTAGTCATAGTCTTTTCTTCTGAAAAAGCTGAATCTTGAATATGTTCCTAAGTCTTCTCCTACTTTTCGTATCTCTTTTTTGAGGTCTGATATTCTGGTGACCATTATTTCGCAGGTGTCCCCTCCAAATGTTTCTGTGAAGAATCTTTCCGCTCTGTATGATTCGCTGCTTATTTCGTGTTCTGTCATCACTGTTTCTATTATTGATATTCTGAATGAGTCAAATACATGATTCAACATTATTCCTATTGCGAATATCAGTATTGTTAGAAATAAGCTTCTCCAGAGTATTTTTTTTCTTTCATCCATATAGCAGTGGTATTATTTTGTCTTTTGTTGTCAGCCCTTTGGTTGTGTTTTCAAAGTTTATCACTAGCGCCGGCGCGTTGTTGATTCCGTAATAATCTTCTAGAAATTCTAGTTCTTTTGAGTATTGGAATTCTATTGCGAACACGTGTATTGGGTATTGTTTGACTAGTTCGTCTAGTATTTTTCCTTGTTCTTCGCTTGCTCCGTCGTTTTGTTTGAAGTAGAATAGGATTACGTTTGTTGTGCTCTTGCAGTCTTGTTGTAGTTTTTTCTCCAACACATATGTTCTTATTTGTGTCAGGTGGTATTTTCTTTTGAGAAGGTTGTAGTTTTCTTCACCAAGTTTTTCTTTTGCGTCTTGTGCTCCTAGGAGTTTTCCCAGTTTCCATAGTTCTTCGCTTAGCGTGCCTAGTCTTTTTTCTGCTAGTTCGCAGTTTGTTTCAAAGCTTTCGAAAAGCTCCTGCTCTACAAGGAAGCTCTCTGTGTCCAGCTCTGACTGTCTTAGTGTTTTTGATATCTCTGTTGACTCTGATTTCCAGAGGTTTCCTACTGTTATTCCTGCTGCGAATACTACGCATACGAGCAGTATTGTTATCAATAGTGTTTGTTTCATGTTATTTTATACACTCCAATGCTTGTTTCTTGTTTTATTTTTTTAAACATTTCGTTGTTTTCGACGAGGAAGTTCAGTCCTTGTTCTTCTCTCTCCCATACCAGTCCATGTTTCATTTCTGGTGTGATTAGTATGTGTGTGATGTTGTATTCTTTTAGGAGTTTTTCTGTTTTTTCCATTTCTGTTGAGCCGAACATCATTGCAACGTCCCATTTGATGTCTTTTGAGTCTGGTATTTCTTTCCATAACGGGTCTGTTATTGCTTTGTGCCCTGCTATTTCCACCCAGAATCCATAATTCTCGTGTGTTAATACTGTTCCTGGCGGAAATTCTAATGCTTTAAAGAATTCCGGCATTGGCTGCATTTTTGATATGTTTACTGCTTGTGATATCCCGCTGAATAACAGTCCGCAGAACAGCACTAGCAATGCTGCCTCTCTCAGAAAGGATAGCTGCCATTTTCTTTCTGCTAGTTTTGACAGGGCGATTCCTGCTAGTGCTGATATTAGTATGTTTGCGAATATTAGGAGTTCTGGCATGAAGAAGCTTGTTGCTAGGAATATTATTACTACTGCGTAAGCTCCGTAGTATGTTTTTTTGTATTTCCAGACTAGTGCCGCGCCTACTATTGCGAGCAGTGCTGCGAATATGCTGAACCCGTATATTCCTCCTAGGTCGCTTATGTATTGTATTATTCCTTTTTGTATTGGTATTTTTGGCGGGTAATAGTTTATTGCAAATATTACTACGCAGATTATTGCAGGGATTAGTGCTTTTTTGTTTTTTTGGATTAATATTAGAAGCAATAACAGTGTGAATGCTGCTATTGTGTACGCGAGTGCTGATATTGATGCCAGTATGAATACTGGTATGCTTAGCCACCACCATTTTGTTCTTACCAGCCAGGCTCCTGCTAGTATTAGTGCGAGTACGAATGAGTTTGGGCTTCCTAGTGTTCCTGATGCGATTAAGGGCGGAGATAGAGCGTACGCTAGGAGTATCCAGTCCTGCATTTTTTGTGGTACTTTGAATGTTTTTAGTAGTAGCCAGAAGAATATTAGGCTTGCAAGCGCAAATACTGCCGGCAGTAGGTTGAATGCTAATGGTCCGACTAGCTTGTATGTTCCTGCAAGGACTATGTGATAGGGCTCTAGGATGTATGGTCTTCCGATTGTGTTGTCTGTTTCTGGTATTCCTTCCAGTATTGTTGTGGCCATTCTGGCATGATAGTATGGTTCTTTTCCTGGCAGGGTTGGATTTTTTGCTGCGAATCTCAGGTGCTGTGGCAGCACTATCATTATCAGTGCTAGTATGAATATTGCTATTAGGTGTTTTTTCATGCTACCACCTTTATTTTGCAGTCTGGATTTTTCTCGAAGACGTTTGGTATTATTTGTTTGAAGCATTTGCTGTCCGCGTATCCTATTTGTTTTCCTGGAGGAGTTAGTATGTGTGTTGCTTTGTATTTGTCGAAGAGCTCTACTGCTTCTGTTTCAAATGGTGTTTTGTAGAGTCTTTTTACGTCTTGGTATCTTTCATTTATTTGTGGTATTAAAAAGTAATAGTCGTCTATGACGTTTTTTCTTTTTGCTATTGCTGTTATGTAGTTGCCGTATTTTGGCGGCGCGATTATGACTGCGTCTGGATCTGTCTCTTGTGATATTTTTGTTAGTGTATTAAATTCTTCTGTGGTGATTGTTTGGTCTAATTGTGCTTTTGTTTCTGCGTAGGCAGGATAAACTACTGTCGTGAGTGCTGATATTAGTATTATTGTTATTATGACTGGTGTTAGTTTTGATATTTTTGTGTCTGATATGAATTTTATTAGGAATTCTATTCTTTGTGAGAACAATAATGTTAATGTTATTCCTAATAGTATGAAGCCTGTGTGTATGTCTACTAGTTTGAACCAGAGGAGTATTATTGACACTAGGCAGATTCCGAATAATAGTTGTGTTTCTTTTTGTGGTTTTTTGAATGCTGTTCTGTATAATGCATACATTCCTCCTGTTAGTGGCGCTAGTCCTATTCTCCAGATCGCGTCAAATGCTGTTATGTTTGTGTAGAATGTTGATAGTAGTTCTGTTGGCATGTTTTGCCAGATTACTGCCGGGCCATGGAATAGTATTAGTTTTTTGTATAATAGGAATTGGGCCCATAGTGTGAAGAATATTGCGAATAGTCCTAGTTCGTATTCTGCTGTGGTTGGTTTTAGCTTTTCTAGTTCTGTTAGTATTATGTATGCTATCAGGCTTAGTACAAACATTATTGCTAGTGGGTGCAGGAATGACAGGATTAAGAGCAGTATGAGAAATGTTATTGTCCATATTTTTTGTGGTACTTGTGACCACGCGTATGTTAGCATGAAGAATATTGGGATTGCCAGTGTTAGTGGTGTTATTTGGTTGAATGTTTGTGAGAAGAATTCTGGTATTATTGATGCGAATATTGCTGTGAAGAGTGCTATCCATGTTTTTTTTGTGAGTTTTTTCGCTATTAGATAGACCGGTATTACTAGTAGTGCTGCGAGTAGGTTTGGTATTATTTTTAGGGCTATGCTGGCTGGTATGAGTAGTGTGAATAATGCTATTATGGCGTCAAATAAGGGGCTTATTGCTAGTGTTCTTCCTCCGTAGCCTAGTTCGTCGTGCCATGGGCTTTTTCCTTCCTGTATTGTCTCTATTGTTCTTAGGTGCAGGTAGGACTCGTCTGAGCTGAAGTATGGCGTCTGGTAGGCTGCGTATAGGCGTATTGCTAGTACAATTAGAACTATTGCTAATACCCCCATCCACGATTTGCCCATATATGTGGCTGGGAAAGGGAGGCTTTATAAAGGTTTTTAGCGTTTTTCGTCTATAGAGGGGTGCTATGTATACTAAAAGAGTGTCTAGTGGTGTTAAGTTTTTGGATGAGTTTTTAGAGGGTGGTTTTGAGGCAGATGCTATTACTACTGTTTATGGTCCTGCTGGTTCTGGTAAGACTAATCTTGCTTTGCTTGCTGCTGTGAGTGTTGCTAAGCAGGGTAAGAAGGTTGTTTTTATTGATACTGAGGGTGGTTTTAGTGTTGCTCGTTTGAAGCAGATCCTGCCTGATTATAAAAAGCTGCTTGATCGTATTGTTTTTTTGCGTCCTGCCTCTTTTGAGGAGCAAAAGCAGGCTTTTGAGAGGCTTAAGGAGTTGGTTAATAATAAGATTGGTTTGATTGTTGTTGATACTATGACTATGTTGTATCGTTTGCAGCGTAGTTTTAATGATGATAATTTTAATCATGATTTGAGTTTGCAGATGCTTTGGCTTAATGAGATTGCGCGTAAGCATCATATTCCTGTTTTGTTGACGTCTCAGGTGTATTCTTCTATGGAGGATAGGGTTAAGATTGTTGGTGGTGATATTTTGCTTTATCCTAGTAAGTGTTTGTTGGAGTTGGAGTCTATGCATAAGGGCAGGCGCAGGCTGGTGTTGCGCAAGCATAGAAGTATTGCTGGTGGAAAGGAGGCTTTTTTCGAGATTGTCGAAAAAGGTGTTCAGCCTGTTTGATTTATTCTTCTGTGAAGTCGTCTACTGTGAATGGAGGCTCGTCTTTTAGCATTCCTCTTAGTCTGAGGTACTCTCTTGCTAGTATGTAGAACAGGAGTCCTAGTGATTTTTTTCCTTTGTTGTTGCACGGGACTACTAGATCTATGTCGTTGCTTTGGTTGTTTGTGTCGCATAGCGCTATTACTGGTATTCCGACCTGTATTGCGTCTTTGATTGCGTTTCTGTCTGGCCAGCTGTCTGTTACTAGTACCACTTTTACTTCCATGAATGTTTCTAGTTTTGGGTTTGTTAGTATGCCCGGCGGGTACCTTCCTGCGAATACTTTGATTCCTGTGTTTTTGCCGAAGGCTTTTACTGCTTTCCAGCCGTTTTCTCTTCTGCTGCACACTAGTATTTCTTCTGGTGCGTATTGTGATAGCATGTTTGCTGCTTGTTTTATTCTTTCGTCGATTTTTTGCAGGTTTAGCACGCTTAGTCCGTCCGCTCTTGTTTTGTAGATGAATGGGTCCATGTATTTTGTTCTGAATTTTGTTCCTATGTGTATTCCTGATTTCAGGTATTGTTCTTGCGGTACTAAAAATGTGCTTTCAGTTGTCATTTTTTCCTCCGAGTTATACGAGGAGGTTCCGACGAACTTGTTCGTCGAGATCTCCCGGTGTTTTTTATTGCCTTCACACCGTTTTTATTCATCCCAAGCTGGGCTGAACTTTTGGCATTAATCTAGCGTCGAGAGGGGTGGTTTATAAATCTTTTGCAGAATATGTTGCCAGGTCTGTGTACTCTGGTCCTTGGCTTCCTAGTTTGCTTTGTATTAGTTTGAATTCTTTGACTTCAAAGCTTATTGGTTCTATTTTCAGTTTTTTGATGTGTTCTGTGAATTGTTTTTTGTCTTTTACGTGTTTGACTCTTGCCAGTGTGATGTGTGGTTGGAAGTCTTTTTCTTTTTCGCCCAGTGCTTCGTCTATTTTGTGTTGTAGTTCGCAGATTGTGTCTTTTGGTTCTATTCCTGCCCATACGACTCTTATGTGGTTTTCTTCTGGGAATACTCCTGTTCCGTTTAGTTTTGCTGTGAATTTTTGGAATTGTATTGTCTCTAGTTTTTTTCTTGTCTCTTCTGCTCTTGCTGGCGTTATCTCTCCAAGAAATTTTAGTGTTAAATGGAAGCTTTTTGTGAGGTTTAGTTTTGCGTTGTCTGTTTGTAGTTTTTTTTGTGCGTTTAGGAGCTTTTCTTTTGCTTCTTGTGATACTTCAAATGCTATGAATACTCTCATTTTAAAAAAAAAAGAAGATAAGAAAGATAAAAAACTTATTGTTCTTCAGAAGTTTCTTCAGATGGCTCTTCTGCAGGTTCTTCAGCAGGTTCTTCAGCAGGCTCTTCTGCAGGAGCTTCTTCGCCAAAGCTTTCTGAATCTTCTGCAGGTGCTTCAGCAGTTTCTTCTGCTGGGGCTTCTTCGCCAAAGCTTTCGCTTTCAGCTGCTTCTGCCGGTGCTTCTGCTGGGGCTGCGCCCTCGCCTACTACTTCTGCAAATCCTACTTTTCGCAAAACTTTTGTTATGCGTATGTGGACTTGCTGTCCTTCTTTGACGCCTGGAATAAACAGCACGAAGCCGTTTTTCTTGGCTATGCCATCGCCTTTTTCGCCGACAGCCTCTATGGTCACGTCTAACTCTTCGCCCACTTTTACTGGGGGGCTCATTCCCATGCCTCCGCGTGGTCGGAAGCCACCTTTTCTTTCTCCGTACATAATTTATTTCACCTACCTATGTATATTTGCACGTAGTTTCTACGTGCAAGGCTTTTTCCTTCTGTGATGTATTTAAATCTTGTGTATTAGGCGTCTTTTACGCCGTCTTCTGTTAATGTGAATACTGCTTCTGCTTCTGGCATGTTTGGCGAGTCTACCATTTTTGCCACTCTGGTGCCTTTTTTGCCTCGTCTCAGATATAATCTGTATGTACTGTTGTGTGCTACTATGTGTCCTCCTATTGCTTCTGTTGGGTCTCCGAAGAACTGGTCTGGTTTTGCCATGACTTGGTTTGTTACGTAGACTGCGATGTTGTGTTTGTCTGCTACTTTCATTAATGAGTGCATGTGTTTGTTGATTCTTTGTTGTCTGTCTGCTAGTGTTCCTCTGCCTATGAATTCTGCTCTGAAGTGTGCTGTTAGGCTGTCTACTACGATTAGTTTTACGTTAACTCCTTGTTTGATTAGGTCTTCTACTTTTTCTGCTAGTAGTAGTTGGTGGTCTGAGTTGAATGCTCTTGCTACTTTTACGTTTTTGAGTGCTTCTTGCGGGTCCATTCCTAGTGCTGTTGCTATTTGTGTTATTCTTTCTGGTCTGAACGTTCCTTCTGTGTCGATGTAGACTGCTACGCCTCCTGCTCCTCCTTGGTCTGGTGGCAGTTGTACTCTGACTGAAAGCGCGTGTGCTATTTGTGATTTTCCTGAGCCGTATTGTCCGTATGCTTCTGTTATTGCTCCGGTTTCAAACCCTCCTCCCATGAGCTTGTCTACTTCTTTGCTGCCTGATGTTATTTTGAGCATTTTTTCTCTTTTTTTCATGAGTTCCTCTCCGGATGTGAATTCCATTTCTAGGTTTGCTCTTGCGATCGCGATGATTTTTTTGGCTGTTGCCTCGCTCATTTCTGTTGCACCTACTATTTCTCCTGGCGTGGCTACTGCTATGCTCATTAGGTCGTGGAATCCTGCCGCGGATAGTTTTTCTATTGATGCAGGTCCTACTCCTGGCAGGTCTTGTACGCTTGATACTTTCTTTTTTGGTTCTTCTTCTTTTTTTGTGATTTCGACCACTCCCTCTGGTGTTTCTATTTGTATTGTTTGTTCTTCTTCTATATATTTTTTGTTTGCCATTTTTTGTTCACCTTTCTTTTTTGTTTGGGTTTTTTTCAAAAATAAAATAAAAAATTGGATTTTATGCGGTTGCTTCTGTTTTTTCGTTTAGTACTAGGTACTTGTATGCTTCTTCTAGTACTAGTGCTGCTTTTGGCAGGTCGTTCAATCTTAGAGAATTGGTGCTCTGCCATTGTCCTGTTTTGTCTGTGTATCTTCTTTGCAGGCTTACTGTTTTTGTCTCAAATGTTTTTCCGTCTTTTTCTCGGACGTTTTTCCAGACAGTTGCGCTGATTGCGCCTGTGCTGAACTTTTTTTCTGGTTGGTTTTCCATTTTTTCACCTCATTTGCTTATCGCATCTTGTTTCAGTCCCGTTCGGGCTGAGGTGCTCGCGTTGTTTAGAATATAGTCTTGTTTGGTTTATATACCTCAGGAGGGTGTTTGTCCAGTGTCCAGTGGGTTTTTTGGTATCTTTTATATACGATAATTCATTCTTTTGGTGTGAGGTGATAATATGTTGAATGCAAAAGCTTTTGGATTAGCTGGAGGAATTATCTGGGGCGCTGTTATGGCAGTTACGACCATTCTGTTTTTGTTGATTGGTTATGATGGCGCATTGTTGTCTATTTTTGTAGAAATTTATCCTGGCTATTCTATGAGCTGGCTTGGTGTTGTTGTTGGAGCTGTTTACGGTTTTGTCGATGCTGGTATTGGCTGCTGGTTGTTTGCTTTGATTTACAACAAGTTTGCTAAGAAATAGTTAGAATATTATTTTTGTTACGAGCAGTATGTTTGCGAGCAGTACTGCTCCCATTATTATTAATTCCATTGCTCCGTCTGTTCTTACGAAGCCGCTTATTCTGAAGTTGCTTAGTGGATGTAGTAGGTTGCAGCCTGATTGTGTTAGGCAGTCGCTTGCTAGGTGTGCTAGGTATCCTATTGTTAGTGGGAGTCCTATTGTTTTTAGGTTTGCTGAGTAGAATATTACGTATAGTATGATTGGTGCGAATATGCTGTGGAATATTCCTCTGTGTTTGAAGAATGTTGGTATCCATCTTGTTACTGGTAGTGTTTTGTTTATTTTGCTGTTTTCGTGGTCTACGTCTGGGAATAGTGCTCCTATTGTTGCCAGTGGCACGAATAACAGCCAGTTTGCTCCGAATAGGGGATATGTCAGCATTCCTGCCAGGAATCCGAATGCCATGTGTGTTCTTCCCATCATTTTTGTTCACCTTTTTCTGTTAAAACGTTAATTTTTTAACTATTATTTATTTTTGTTTGTTTATGATGAATAAACTGCCTGAACGTCTTGAGAAAGAGTACAACGAGATTAAAAGGGAATTTGCTAAGGTTTGGAATGACTGGGAAAAATATAATGACCAGATTATTCCTGAGGATAAGGCTTTTGCGAAGAGAATTGTTGAGTTTTGGATTAGTGTTATTGATTATGTTTTAGATAACTTTGATTCTGTTGATGTTAAGCAGTATCAGGCTTTTTTGGGCAATTATGATCTTGAATTCTCGTATGGCCCTCATGGTGATGATAGTAACTATCTTGATTTTGACGAGCGTGCTGACGGAGAGCGGGTTACTGAGTTTTGCTGGGACTTGAAGGATCCTGATTTTAAGTTGACTAAGGAGAAGTTGTTGGAGATTAAGGCTAAGTATTCTAAGGTTTTGGGAATGCTTAAAGAATCTTGATTATTCCGAGTACTGCTTTTTGCTTGTTCTTGTGGTCTTTGAACATGAATCCGTCTCTTTTGATGTCTGTTCTTCCTTCGTATTGGTGGAGCACTCTTTTTAGTTTTGAGAAATCGTACACTATGGCAAGGTCTACCCTTGTTGGTTTTTGTTTGAATTTTATTGGCCAGGTGTAGAATGGTTCGATGAAGTTTTGCATTATTTTTGTTTTTGGCTTGATTAGATAGTCCAGTGCGAAGAAGTCTATGTGTTTTCCTTCTATGTTTTCGTATCTGTCTCCTTTTCTTTTTGGGTCATACCTGTCTGTCCCTGTTGTTCTTATGATTTTTATCAGCTGATTGATGGTTTTGCCTTTGTGTTCCTTGGAGCTCAGGCATCTTATTGCTACTTTTTTCCCTAGAAAATGTTTTTTGATGATTTTGTCTATTTTGTTTCCGATTTTCGTCCAGTCTGGTTTTGTTTTTACTTGATATTCTGGAACTTTTATGCAGTATACTGGAATCATTGTCTTTATAATAGAAACGTTGTTTATAATTGTAATCTTTTTAAATAACGGGTTGTTATTAACTGGCATGATAATTAAATCAAAAGGTTTCATCTTAAGGCATTTCAGGATGTCTGATGCTAAGGGTTTTTTTGATTGTCAGCAGGATCGACTTTCTAGGCTGGGTTTTATGACTATTCCTAAGAATTTGGCTGATGCGAAAAAAGAAATTAGAAAGAAGATTGCAGAATATAAGAAGAGAAAGCCGCATTCCGAAAGTTTTGTTATTGATGTGAAAGGCGATTTTGCTGGTTTTATTGAGATTCATGATTTGAATGAGAAGTTTTTTGAGCATCGTGCAAAGATTTCGTATGGTATTCATCCAGGGTTTAGGAATAAGGGTCTTGCTACAAAGGCTGTGAAAGTTATAACTCCTTATGCTTTCAAGAAGTACAAGTTGAAGAGGGTTTGGGCTTGGTGTAGGTCTTACAATAAGGCTTCTGCACGTGTTTTGGAAAAAGCTGGCTACAAATTAGAGGGCATTCTTAGGAAAAACAAGTTTAAGGACGGTAAATATTTGGATGATATGGTTTGGGCTGTGGTAAGATAATTATTCTTTGTTCACTCTTTCCAGTTCTTCTTCTGGGTTTGCTTTATGCACCTGGTTTGCTATAAACTCTATTCTGTCAAAGAATGTGTTTTTCTTGGCTCTGCCCAGGAATTTGAATTGTTCTCCCAGCAATTCTGTTTTTAATGGTTCGAACGTGTCTGGGTTTGCTCTGTATGTTATCATTTGTTCTTTTGTTTTGCCTAATAACCGTTCTGCTTGGTTTCTGAACAGTACTACTCTGATGTTGTCTGTTCCATCGTCTAGGAATACATTGACTAAGTAACTATAATCTGGCATTAGTGCTCCGTGCTCATTGCATACCCATTGTCCTTCTACCTCTTTTAGTCTTGTGTTGCATTGCGGGCATACTTCGAAGAACTTAGGATCAAATACTTGTACTACTGTTCCCATTATTTCTACTTGTTCGTCACCTTCTGTCAGTTCTTTTAGTGTTTTTCTTTGCGCTTTTGCGACCTCTGGGACTTCTTCTGATGGGTTTTGTACTATTTTGCTTTGCTCGTTCAGGTGTACTTCTTTGTACCCTCTTTGGTTTTCTCTGACCATCCCGTTTGTGATTTTTACTGGTGTTCCTGTGGTTAGGTCCTTGAGCGTGTCTGCTTGGTTTCCCCAGCATACTATTCTGATTATTCCGGTGTTGTCTCCTACTAGGAAGCTTCCTACTTTTCCGTCGCTTCCGTCTGCTCTTTTGAATTCTCTTGTTTCAAATATTTGTGTTATTCTTCCCAGTACTTCTGCATTTCTCATTCCTGGGAATAGGTCTTTTATCTTGCCGCCTTCGAGGAGCTTCACTCCCATTTCATTTGCGATTATGTGTGCTGCGCCTTCTTTTGAGATTAAGCCGGCTAGTGATTGGCATTTGGCGTCTATTTTCGCGGTTATTTCTTCCTCTTTTAGTCCTGTTTTTTCTTTTATGCGTGCCAGCATTTCCGGCAATGGCATTCTTATCATTTTCCACCCCTTTTTAAGCGAGAACACTTGGTATTTTTAAAGATTTAGATAGTGGCGCATGCTTGTTTTTTTGCTTCTATTGCTGTTGTCATTTTCTGGAATTCCGGGCTTGTTGTTGTTATTGTAAAGCTTGGTGAGAACCACATTTTTCCTATTGTAGTGAGTTGCGTTCCTGGTCTTGCTAGTGTTTTTTCTACTGGTATTGTTGCTATTGCGTGTATGTTGTTTCCTTCTATGTAGATGTCGTAGTTGTTTTTTGGTATTTTCGTGTATGATTTTTTGTTGAAGTCGTCTATGTAAACATTAAGGTGTTTGTTGAACACCTCATTTATTGTGTCTGCTGTGTTTTTGTTGCAGTTTTGCGCTGTTACCTCTGCTTCAATCTCTTTTAGTATTTTAGGGAGTTCTAGTTCTGCTGCCTTCTCTACATAATTGATTGTATCTTCTTTTGCGTATGGCGCTCTCAGCAGTATGACTTGTGTCTCTCCTATTGTTTCTTTTGTTGTTTCTACCTCTGAGGTCATTCTCCAGTATAGTACTGGCAGTGCTACTATGACTATGAACAGTAGGATTACTGAGTATAGTGCTGATGCTTTCTTTGATTTCATGCGAATTCTACCGCCATTGTTTGTCTGTAGTTGATTGCTTTGTTGTTTAGTGGGAGGTATGCTTCTTGTTGTACGCTTTTTAGGTCTTTTGTGGCGAGGTATTTTATTGCTACCATTGCTGCTAGCATTGGCACTCCCATCGGGTTTCCCATTAGTAGCATCGTGCCTGCTGGCACTCCTGTTGCGAATAGCGTTATGTCTATTACTGTTCCTAGTGTCGCGTGTAATGATATTGTTAGTTTGCATTCTTTGTCGTCTCCTGTTTTGCTGCAGTCTGCGCTGTAGCTTGCGTTGACTCCTAGGTATTGTTCTGCAAATTTTTCTATTACGTCT
>JAHWHB010000027.1 GCA_019323575.1 Candidatus Woesearchaeota archaeon | reverse complement strand
GCTCTTGTACGTCTCCTACGTAGGATTCTCCTATGAATTGTTCGTTGAATAGTTTGGGTGCTAGTATTCTGACCCATTTCTTTTTCTTTACTATTACTGCGCCTTTAGCCATATTGTTCGAAAAACAGGCAGGGGGTTTATAAAGATTGTGGGAGTTTTACCCGTGTTACATAATGACGACTTAACAGTAGTAAAAATAGAAAGGTTTTTATATTGGTGTTTTCCATATTTTTGTTATGTATACAGCAAATTTTGGTGAAAGGGAGCACGCATGGTTTGTTTACCGTAATATGTATAGGTTTTGGGTTAATGAGAACAATCACCCAAAGCCTTCAATAGACGGCTCTACTGTTACTTTTGCTTTTGAGAAAGAGAGTGAGTTTGATAAGCTTATTAAGCATCTTGAGAGAAAGACAAGGCATGTTAAGGTTAAACTGCATTAAACATCCAGTTCTTTGACTTCTTTTGCGTGTTTTAAAATAAACTCTTTTCTGGGTTCTACTTCGTCTCCCATTAGCATTTGGAAGGTTTCGTCTGCTGTTACTGCGTCTTCTATTGTTACTCTTTTGAGTGTTCTCTCTTCTGGGTTCATTGTTGTTTCCCATAGTTGTGTTGGGTTCATCTCTCCCAGTCCTTTGTATCTTTGTATTGAGACTCCTTCTTTTAGTGATTTTAGGAGTTCTTCTTTTCTTGCGTCGTTGTACGCGTAGTATGCTTTTCTGTTTTTTTCGAGTTTGTATAGTGGCGGTTGTGCGATGTATATTTTGCCTGCTTGTATCAGCCCTGGTGTCATTCTGTAGAACATTGTCAAGAGCAGGCAGGTGATGTGGTTTCCGTCTACGTCTGCGTCTGTCATGATTATGACTTTGTCATATCTTAGTTTGCTGATGTCAAATTCTTCTCCGACTCCTGTTCCTATTGCTGTGATTATGTTTGCTATTTCTTCGTTTTTGAGTACTTTGATTAGTCTTGCTTTTTCTACGTTGATTATTTTTCCTCTTAATGGCAGGATTGCCTGGAATTCTCTGTTTCTTCCTTGTTTTGCACTTCCCCCTGCCGAATCGCCTTCCACCAAAAACAATTCTGATTTTAGTGGGTCTCTTGAGCTGCAATCTGCTAGTTTTCCTGGGAGCATTGCTCCTTCGAATGCTCCTTTTCTTCTTACCAGCTCTCTTGCTTTTCTTGCTGCCTCTCTTGCTCTTGCCGCGTCAAGGCATTTTGTGATTACGAGTTTTGCTGAGCTTGGGTTTTCTTCCAGGAATGTGCTTAGTGCTTCGTATACTATGCTGTCTACTATTCCTTTTACTTCGCTGTTTCCTAGTTTTGTTTTTGTCTGGCCTTCGTATTGCGGGTTTGGTACTTTTACTGAGATTATTGCTGTCAGTCCTTCTTTGAAGTCTTCGCTTGTTAGTTCTGTTTTTCCGTCTGATATTCCGTGTTTTTCTGCGTAGGACTTCAGTGCTCTTGTTACTGCTGTTTTGAATCCTGAGAGGTGCGTTCCTCCTTCGTGTGTGTTGATGTTGTTTGCGAATGTGAATAGTGTTTCTGAGTATGAGTCGTTGTATTGGAGTGCGAATTCTACTATAACTCCGTCTTTTTCTTTTTCGAAATAGATTGCGTTGTGTAGTTTGTTTTTGTTTTTGTTGAGGTACTCTACAAATTCTTTTATGCCTCCGTCGTACTTGAAGGTTTCTTTTCTGTTGTCTCTTTCGTCTGTGAATTCTATTTGTACTCCTTTGTTTAGGAATGCGAGTTCTCTTAGTCTTGAGATTAGTATGTCTGATTCAAAGTCTGTTTTTGGGAAGACTTGCAGGTCTGGTTTGAATGTTATTGTTGTTCCTGTTCCGTCTGTGTCGCCTACTTCTTTTACTGGTCCTGAAGGCACGCCTCTGTGGTATTCCTGCATCCAGAGTTTTCCATCTCTTTTTACTATGGCAACGAGTTTTTCTGATAGTGCGTTTGTGACGCTTACTCCTACTCCGTGCAGTCCTCCTGAGACTTTGTATGCCCCTTTTTCGAATTTGCCTCCTGCGTGGAGCATGGTTAAGGCCATTTCTAGTGCTGATTTGTTGTATTTTGGGTTTATTGCTACTGGGATTCCTCTTCCGTCATCCTCTATTGTTATTCTGCCGTCTGTGTGTACTGTGACTGTGATTTTTGTGCAAAAGCCTGCCAGGGCTTCGTCTACTGCGTTGTCTACTACTTCCCAGACTAGGTGGTGCATCCCTCTTACATCTGTTGAGCCGATGAACATTCCCGGTCTTTTTCTGACTGGTTCCAGCCCTTGCAGTACTTGGATGGATTCTGCGCCGTATTCTTTGGCTGCTTCTTTTGTGGTTTTTTTATCTGCCATGTGTTAGTTTCTCGACGATAAAAAGTGTCTCCTCTCAATGTTAAAAAAGCTTGTTTTGTTTATAAAAGTTGTGGTTTTACAGCATTTATTTTCTATATTTAAATTAAGTTATATTTTTGTGTTGTTTCAAGACTGTAAAATCTTATAAAATAAGCTCTCTTTTGTTGTTAAATGGGTGGTGTTGGGGATTTGGAGAAGGCGCTTAACAGTTTAGATAGCGAGTTGGTCTCGTATTTTCTTGCTAAGAATCCAGCGCCTGTTTATGATGTTAGTTTTTTGGAGTCTGTTGCCGAGTTTGTGAGCAGGTCTGTTAAGACTGCAGGGTATACCAAAGGTGTTATTCAGACTGCTTTGAACTACTGTATGAGGGCTATTGAGCATAAAATGGCCTCTGCTGGTTTGCGTGAGCATTATGTTTTGTGCAGGCAGTTGTTTATTAATGGGTCTCATCTTTGCATGGGTTTGGTTGATATTTCGGAAAGTTTGACTGAGAAGGTTTTGAACTATCAGGCTGCTTATCAGTTTAACAGGGCTGCTATTCTTGGAACTTTTTCTCCTGAAAAGCTGACAAGGCAGTATTCTTACAAGTCGAGGATTGCTTATTTTATTGGTTATGAGTTGAAAGAGGTGTATAGAGAGATTGCTGCTGTTTGGATGAACCGGTCTGCAATTGATAGGCGTAAGGGAGCTCGTATTGCTGAAAAGTTTAAGCAGGAAAAGACTCCTTCGTTGTATTTTTCTGCTGCCAATCGCAAGTATGATGCTTTTTTGTTGTGTGATGATTTTAATAAGCGGTTGCGTTTTCTTGATGATGCTGTTGCATTGATGCATAAGGCTGAGAGTCTTGTTGGTTCTGGTTTTAGGCTGGCAAGGTATCAGTTGAATCTTGCTAAGTTTTATTTTGAAAAACATAATTTGACGCATGACGAGGTTGACCGTGGTTTTACTGTGCATTATTATAGGAAGACCAATGAGTTTGTTTCAAATAGTGATGATCCTTGGTGTCAGAAAATAGGTGCTTCTATTAAGAAAACTTTGAAAGTTTTTGATAAAGAGAGTCAGAAAGTTAAGAAAAAATCGAGGAACAAGCCTAAATTCAAGAGAAGGAAGAGAAGTAATGACAGAAAGTTTGTTGATGAGGGTTTGGATGAGTTTTATTCTACGTGAGCACTTCTGTTTTGTCTTCTATCAGAATTGTTTTCTCGAATACTGCCACCATTCCTTTGTTTTTTTCGATTAATGGCGGGTAGGCGTGGAGTATTCCTGCTCTTAATAATTCGTTTATTGCCAGGCTTGTTTTTCCTGGTCCGTATTGTTTTACTATCCATCTTGTTGTGAATGGGAGGTTTTTGTAGTTTTCTGCTATGAAGTTTAGTATTTCTCTTGCGTATTGGCTTCTTACTGGTTTTGCGTCTACTATTGAGAATATGTTTCCTCTGTCTGCTTCGTAGATTAGTCCTGCTCCGTTTGTTGCGAATGGTTCTATTGCTATGATTTGTCCTTTTTCGAGTTTTCTTGTGTCGTTTGTGTCGTGGTTTGGTATGCTTGGCTTTGCGTGTATTTCCCATTCTTGCAGTCCGTGTCCTGATAGGTTTCTTATTGGTGAGAGGTTGTGGCTTTCTATTGTTTCTTGTATTGTTTTTCCTATTTCTCCTAGTGTTGTTCCTATTTGTATTATTTTGATGGCGTTGTTTAGTGCTTCTTCTGATGCTTTTAGTATTTCTTTGTACTTGCCTGACAGGTCTATTGTTGCCGCGTTGTCTCCTATGCAGCCGTCTATGTGCGCCCCTACGTCTAAACATACGAGATTGTCTTTGAATTCTGTTTCATCATCATGGTCTGGTGTGTAGTGTGCTGCTGTTGCGTCTATTCCTGCTTGTGTCGGCCATGCCGGCTTTGCTCCTAGCTCTATTATCTTTTGGTCTATTTTGTCGCAGACCTCTCTTATTTTCGCTCCGTTTTTTACTAAGGATATTCCGTATTCTAGTGCTTCTTTTGATATCTTGCCTGCTTTTTTCCAGTTCTCTATGTTCTCCATGGTGAAAAGAAAATGTTGTTTGGTTTTAAATGTTCTCTTTCAATCTGTATTGTCTGTACTGTACATACATCAGGATTTAATACTGTATTTTTCATATTGTTTTTTGGTAGAAATGGCAGATGCAGAGAGAATAACTGAAAAGTTGTTGAGGGAAAAAGAGGGTCATTATTTTTTTGCTTCTGATGTTATTAAAGATGTTTATGGGATGATTCATGAAGGTGCTGGTTTTGTTAATGAAGCCTGGCACGGCTATTATGGAACTAATCAGGGATTATTGTTTCAGAAATTGCTTGAAAAGAGCCGTCCTTTGCATGGTCCTGAGACTCTTAGGAAGCTTCTTGAGTTGCAGGTTTGTTTGAAGGATCGTTCTCTTGGTTTTAAGGATGGTTTGATTAAGCCTCATAATTGTCATGTTGAGATTTATAGCAATGCTGTTTGCAGGTCTTTGGGTTATGGGGAATTCAAGACTGAGCGCGTTACGCGTTCTGGCGAGTTTCATGATATTGGCAAGATTGCTATTCCTGATGGTATTTTGAATAAAGACGGGCCTTTGACTGATGATGAGCGTGCTAGATATATTCGCCCTCATCCTGATACCGGTGCAAGTATGCTTAGTTTGCTTGCTAAACTGTTTGGTGCCGTGCTTGATGACATTATTGAAAACGTTCGTCATCATCACGAGTGGTATTCTGGAGCGGGTTATCCGGGCGGTTTGAGAGCTACTGAGATTCCTTTGGGTGCGCAGATTATTTCTGTTGCTGATGTTTTTGATGCTTTGACGAGCAGAAGGCCTTACAAGGAGCCTGCCAGTCCTGTTGAGGCTTTGGAGATTATGGCTTCAGAAGAGGGTCATTTTAATCCTGATTTGCTCGAGCATGCTAAGAAGCATCTGCTTAATGCTTACAATACTATTCATAATAACTAGTTTTTTATAGCGTTATTGTTTTTTATTTGTTATGTTCCCGTATCATAAGCAGGAGACTAAGTATACTTGCGGTGCTGCTGTTATGCGCATGGCTTTGGAGTTTTTTGGTATTGTGAAGTCTGAGAAGCAGGTTGTGAGGTTTTTGGGCACTAATAAGGTAAGGGGGACCTGGCTGAAGGATTTTCCTGTTGTTGCTGAGCGTTTTGGTTTGAATTATTTTGTTTCCAGAAATTCTTCTTTGAGTGATTTGAGGAAGTTTTTGAAGGATGGTTTTGTTGTTATTGTTGATTTTTATGTTCCTAAGGACGAGGTCGGTCATTTTTCTGTTGTTAAGAAGATTGATTCTAAATACATTTATTTTTGGGATCCTTGGTTTGGTCCTGAGCACAAATATTCTCTTTCTTATTTTAAGAGGATTTGGAAGTGCGATCCTAAGTATGAGGGTTATAAGTCTTGGTTTATCGCTTTGAAGAAATCATAGTGTACTTTCAAGGTTTGTGTGTTTTGCTTTGTATTTTAGTCTTCTGAGCGCTTTTGCTTCTATCTGTCTTACTCTTTCTCTTGTGATTTTGAATATTTTGCTTATTCGTTCGAGCGTCCAGAATATTCCGTCTTTTATTCCAAATCTTAATTCCAGTATTTTTTTGTCTCTTTCGTCTAGTGTTTCAAGCAGTTCTGTTATTTTGTCTTTGATGTCGCTGTAAGAGTTTGAGGGGTCTTCGGCTGTTTTGTCTTGTATTCTGTTGAATATTGATGTTATCTCTTCTTTGTTTTGTGATTCTTGGAGTACTGGTTTGGTTTTCATGTTTTTTATGAATTCTATTCTTTTTGTTTCTAATCCTGTTATTTTTGCTATTTGCTCTAATGTTGGATTGAGAGTGCCTTTTTCCATTAGTTTTTTTTCTGCCTTTCTTACTCTTGATATTTCTTCCCAGACATGAGTGGGTACTCTCACAAGAGTGGAATGGTCATAAATTGCTCTTAGTATTGCCTGTTTTATCCAGGTTGTTGCGTATGTTGAGAATCTGTACTCGCGCGTGTGCTTGAATTTTTCAATTGCCGTCATTACTCCTGTGCATCCTTCGCTGACAAGGTCTGATAGGGAGAGTCCTCTGTTTTGGTATCTGCGTGCAATGCTTACTACCAGTCTTAGATTTGAGAATATCATTTTGTCAAATGCTTGTTCGTATTTTTCATAGAATTTGATTATTCTCTCTTTTTCTTTTTGGTATTCTGGAAGTTCTGTCTTTTTGAGGTCTCTTACTAGTTCGCTTATGAATCTGTGCGTGTAGCCGAACTCGTTTAATAGTCTTCTTTTTGTTTTTCTTCTTTGGGTAGGTCTTTCCCCTCGCTCTATGTAAGGGTTTATTTTTGTTATGGTTTCAAGGCACGCGCCTAGTTTTTCTTTTAGGGCTTCATAGCTTTCTTCCCGCTCTTTTATGAGTATTTTTGCTCTTGAATAGCAGCCGGAATTGTATGATTCCTGTAGTCTTTCTTCTAGGCATCCTTCATATTTTGGGAGTCTGGAAAGTCTTGCTATTATTACTCTTTTTGAGAATAATATTTGTTTTGCGTATTCTTTTTCTTGTTCTGCTGTCAGTAAAGGATAGCCGTCTATGTTTGGTTTTTCAAAGTAGCTTTTATGGTCTTCTAGTTGTGCTAAATACTGGAACGCCTGCATTCCTCTTTTGTTTTCTTTTTTGTTTTAAATATTTATTGTCAAGGTTTTTTAACGCCTCTTGAATGGTAATAATTATATACCATTTGTTATTGCGTTTTGTTAATGGGGGATGACAAGAATCTTTGTGATATTGCATTTAAGGTATTAAATAAATATCCGGCTGATGTTGAAAAGAGGAAAGACGTTCTTGGCAGGTTCTTTAGTCTTGCTAACGGAAGGCCAGGCCCTGCTTTGGATTTGCTTGCAAGGTTTCCTTTTCCAAAGGACCGTCATAAAAGGGCTGAGATTCTTAGGGCTTGGTTGAGCGTTGCAAGAAATGAAAATGGCGGTCTGTATTCAAAGACCGGAGAGTTTGGCGATACTAGGAATTATGTGACTGATTCTGACCGCTGGTTGATTTACAGACAGGTTTTCTCTGCAGGTTGTGTTTATCAATGGGAAGAGGATGATGGTCCTGGATGTATTCACCCTCAACATAAGGGTTATTTGATAGAACTAATTAGAAATTCTCATGGCAATGAGTTCTTGTTTTTGAGGAATGACGGCCGTCTTAACTGTATTTGGTGCGATAATGTTTCTCTGAATTATGAGAGAGATTCTCTTTAATCCAGTCCCCAGTCATCTCCTGTGGTTTCTGCGTGTGCTGGCTGCACGTGCGCGTGGACTTTTAGTTCCTCTCCTGGATGAGGGGTGTGTACTGGCGGCAGTCTTTCTTGTTTCATTGTTTTGCCGTCTGGCGTGATGTATTGTACTTCCAGGAACATTTTGATTTCTGCTTCTACTGCTCTCAAAAGGTTTTCATCTACTTGTGTTACCAAAGTTATGGCGTCTCCTTCTTTTTCTGCCCTTCCTGTTCTTCCTATTCTGTGGATGTAGTCTTTTGGGTTTCTTGGTATGTCGTAGTTTATGACGTGTGTGACTCCTTCTATGTGGAGTCCTCTTGCTGCGACGTCTGTTGCAACGAGAACGTCATACTTTCCCGCGTTGAAGTCTTGTATGACTCTGTTTCTTTTGTTCTGGCTTAGTCCTGAGTGGATGCTTGTTGTTTTGAAGCGTTTTTTGTAGAGTATTTTTCCTAGTTTTTCCGCCCAGTCTTTTGTGTTGCAGAATATCATTGCTTTGATTACTTCTCTGTCGCGCAGTATTTTGACTAAAAGGTCTAATTTTTGTTTTCTGTCTACTCCTAGGACTTTTTGCCTGATTTTTTTGACTGTTATTTCATCTTGCTGCAGCATTAGTGTTTCTGGGTTTCTCATGTACCTGTTGAGTATTCTTACGATTTGTTCCGGCATTGTTGCTGAGAACAGCATTGTCTGCCTGTTTTTTGGAACTCCTCTTAGTATTTTCTCTACGTCGTCTATGAATCCCATGTCGAGCATTCTGTCTGCTTCGTCTAGGACTACGAATCTGACGTTTGAGAGGTCTATTGTTCTTCGTGCTATGTGGTCCAGCATTCTTCCTGGTGTTGCTACTGCTATTTGCGCCCCTCTGTCTAAAGCATCTATTTGCGGGTTTATGCTTACCCCTCCGTATAAGAGTACTGTTTTTACGTTTGGTGCTAATTTTCTTGCCTCTTTGTCTGTCTGCTGCGCGAGTTCTCTTGTTGGCGCGAGGATTATTGCTTGTAATGTTTTTTCAGGCGATAGGTTCTCAAGTATTGGCAGCAGGAAGGCGAATGTTTTTCCGCTTCCTGTTTTGCTTCTTACTGCTAAGTCCTTGCCTGTTAGAAGTATTGGGATTGCTTTTTCTTGTACTTCAGTTGGTTTTTCGTATTTTAGTTTTTTTAGAGCGGTTAATAGCTCTGGCTTTATTTTTAATTCATTAAATTTCATTGTATTTTTCTCCGAACCTTTTGGTTCCGCAGATGAAAGATAGTACCAGCGAAACCCGGTTCATTAAGAACGAGTTTCTACCAAACAGGCCTTTGCCTGCCTACCTTTCTATCTGTGTAGTAGTTAATGTGGAGTTTTTATTTATAAATGTTTCGTTTTTTGCTTTTATTACAATATAGAAAAATATTCTGTATTTGAGAAACATTTACATATTTGATAGTGTAATTTGATTGTTATGGTTAGGGGAGAGGCTCATTTGAAAAGGTATGATTTTCCTGTTAAGGCTATTTATCAGGCGTCTGGTCCTTTTGATAGGTGTTTGAGGGGTTTTAGAAAGCAGAAATTAGAGGTTCCTACTGCTGCCGAGGTTGTTAAGGTTAACATTTTCATTCAAGACCATCCTGTTACTAATGCTTACAAGTGGGTTGCTGAGGGTGTTGTTTATTTGCGTGAAACTGGTGGTGCTCTTCTTGTTTCAAGAGAGAATAATCCTATTTTGAAGGCTCCTTTCAAGGCCGCGAGAGCCAATGAAAAAGGGAAGGAGTTTACATTGACTAAAAGGATTGCTGATGCTCTTTGCAGAAAAGCTGATTTTAAGGACATATATGATGTATCAGGTATTCTTTATGTTCCAGAGGATAAGCTTAAACAAGACATTCCTGCTGAAATCCTGCCCCAGTCTCCTGTTTGTTCTTTCTTGTTTGGAGATAGCGTAAAGGATTTTCAAAGGTTTCTTTTGAGTCACAATGCACCTCCTGTAAAATTGGATCTTAGACCGCCCAGATATTGTAAATCTGAAAGACCGTTTGCTCGTCTTTTGTTTTTGGGTGGCAGGCTGTATCAGCATTGCATTTCTGATGCTTTCAACTTGGATTATGATGAGGGTCAATTGTTTGGTTTTGACTATCACTGATTCTCGAAACCCTTATAAACTTCCTTTCTATTTTTGTTGTTAAGAGAGGTGTCTTATGTCAAGGATTGCGTCTTCGTCTGTTGGCGAGCTGGATAAGCTTATGCATTGGATTGACCATGTTAAGAAAGCCAGTAAGAAGTATATGATCGTCTGTCAGAACAAGAAGGTGCGTGACATTTTGCGTTCTTTTAAGTGTAAGAATGTTTTGTATGTTATGGAGCCTTTGGTTGATTTTGTTGATTTGGTTGTCTGGACTGAGAAGCCTGTTATTCTGCTTTTTGATGGCGACCGTAACAGCAACAAGAAATGCATTAAGTTGAAGTCTTTGTTGCAGCAGCGCGGTGTTAAGGTTAATATGGGTTTCAGGAAGATTATTTTCTTGCAGAAGGATCGTACTTTTGCTGGTTTGTTGAAGACTATTAAGTCTCTTGCCGGCAGCGAGCGTGTTAGGAGGGGCTTGCCTGTTTAATCTATATTTTGCTGTTTAGAAATGCTTTAAATGGTTGTATATTCGCCTGTTTTAATGGTATCTAAACTTAAGGCTGTTTGCTCGTTGGACGGGCGTTATAGGAGAAAGACTGATAATCTTGCTGAGCTGCTTGGCCGCGAGCAGCTTTGTTCTTTGGATGAAGAGCATTATTTTATTGTCAAGGAACTTTCCGATACTGGTTCTGAGTTTGCTTTGATTAGGAATCGCGTTCGTGTTGAGCTTATGTACCTGTCTCATCTTGTTGATACTGGCTTGGTTCCTTTTTCTTTGCTTACCCAGATTATTGGTATTGAGAAGGTTTCTGAGGACGATGCCCAGCTGATTAAGGATATTGAGGTTAAGGGCGTTCCTGGAATTAACAACGGAAACAAAACTAATCATGATGTTAAGAATATTGAGTTTTATATTAGGCACAGGCTTGAAAAGACTGTTCCTCCTGAACTGCTTGCTATGATTCATTTTGCTCTGACTTCTGAGGATGTTGATAATATTGCGTATACTTTGACTATGAGGGATTCTGTCTCTTCTTTGTTGAGCTTTTTGCATTCTACTGAGGTTGATCCTTCTTGCGCGCGGTCTCTTGAGAATCTGGTGTGGACTGGTAAGTTTGGCGGTGCTGTTGGCAATAGGAGCGCTCATAGGGTTGCTCGTCCTGATTATGATTGGGAGATTTTTGGTTTGAATTTCTTGAGCAGTTTTAATCTTCACTTGATGCCTATGACCACTCAGATTGAGCCTAATGATACTCTTAGTGAGGCTTGCCAGTACTTGGTTGGTTTGAATCAGGACTTGTCAGGGCAGATTCCGGTAATCTTGGACCCTGACCAGGACGATTACATTAATGATTTGCTTGGTATTTCTACTGCTTTGTTGGATTTGTTTTCTGCCAAGCAGCCCATTTCAAGGCGTCAGAGAGACTTGTCCGGCAGCACTATAAGACGTAATTACGCCACTGCTGTTGGTTTTACTATGGCTGCTTTGGGTTACATTGTTAATGATGGTGTTGACGATGTTGACGACCAAAATTATTATTGTGACTCTGAAGATTTTGTTGAGAGGTCGGCTGTTGCTGCTTCTGCTTGTGTTAAGCGTTTGGATGAGGTTCTTTTAAGGATGGTTGATATGGCAGAGGCGTACACTCCTGCTGTTATGCTTGGCAGGACTCATGGCCAGCCCGCTATTCCTACCACTCTTGGCAAGGAATTTGGTAATTTTGCTTATCGTGTTTTCTTGCAGAGGAAGAAACTAAATGAGTTTATGTCTAACAGGGATTGCATAAATATTTTCAGGACTTTTTACAGGATTAATGCTATTTTGACTGGTTTTGCTCAGGATGTCTGGCAGTACATTAGTGATGAGTATATTCTGCAGAAGCCTGCAAAGGGAGAGGTTGGCAGTTCTACTATGCCTCAGAAGGTTAATCCTATTGATTTTGAGAATGCTGAGGGGAATCTTTTGATTTCTAATTCTTTGTTGAATTATTATTCTAAGTGTGATTCCTCTTCTAAGGCTTTGTTTGATAATATGGGTATGCCTTTTGGTTTTGCTCTTGTCGCGTATAACAGTTTGTTGGGTGGGCTTGGCAAGATTGCCGGTAATCCTGAACGGATGGTTTCTGATGTTGATTCTCACCCTGAGGTTTTGGCAGAGCCTATTCAGACTTTGATGCGTGTTTCCGGCGATCCTGATGCTTATGATAAGCTGAAGAATTTGACTCGCGGCGAGAAGATTTCCATGGTTAACATTAGTACTTTTGCTGAATCTCTTCCTGATGGTGTGAGAGGGCAGGTTTCAGATTTGCTTCCAAGAAATTATGTTGGTGATGCTGTTCCTTTGACTGAGAAGTATATGGCTGAAGTCAGGACCTATTTGAAATCGAAACAGCTTTAAACCTGCTCTGTTTTTTCTTGTTTTATGGATGTTAACTTGTTGGTTTCTTATGACCCTAAGGCGGGTTATATGGGTGGTAAGAATGAGATTCATGATGTTTTGACTAAGATTGGTGATCAGAAGTCTGTTCAGGAGTTGCTTGTTCCCGGTATCATAGGAGTTAAAACAAAACTTGACGCACGTCAGGTTGTTGAGGATGTTCGTGAGTTGTTTCTTGCTGACCCTTTGTCTCTTAATTCTACGCTTAAGTGGGTTCCTGTTGATGCTTGGTGTGATGCTAGTGTTCAGGAGATTGTCAAGATCGTCAAGGATGATGTTAAGGATTTGATTACTTCTGATGATTTGTATGCTGTTGAGTTCATCAAGCATCGCGGCGAATTGCATCATGATGAGGTTGTTGATGCTGTTGTTTCCTGGATTAAGGGCAAGGTTAATCTTGAGCGCCCTCAAAAAATTATTAGAATTGAGTTGTTTGATAAGAAAGCCTCTGTGACTCTGTTGAGGCCTAAGGATGTTTTTAGTATTGCTAAGACTTAATTCATTCCTATTGCCAATCCACCTCCTCTGATTTTTGCTCTTCTTAGTCTGTTTAGTGCTGTTTTTCGTGTTGTTTTTGCTGTTTCTTCGTTTGATATCATATCTTCCATTTGTACGTAGCCTATGCTTACTCTGATTTTTTCTGTTTGCAGTTTTTGCCATGTTTTTGGCGGTTCTGCTATTGCTTGGCATAGTCTGTCGTATACGTTTTTTGCTGCGTGTTCTCTGATTGTTTCTACTAGTTTGTTCATGCTTTCTGTTGATTTTTGTCCTGTGTATCCCAGCGTGATTATGAATTGGTCTCCTGCCGTATACATGTTTTCTTGGGTCGGTCTTGCTATTCTTGGCCGTTCTAGTATTTGTCCTGCCAGTTTTCTTATTTCTCCCAGAATCAGGTTTCCTATGTCGTCTCCGAATTTTCTGTTAATTTCTGTCATTTCGTCAACGTCTAGTATTGCGTATGTGAGTGCTGGTTTTGATTTGTATGATGCGTATTCTAGTGATTTTGTTAATTCGTATAAGTCTCTTTTTTCCCCGCTTGCTATCGCATAAACCATGCTTGTTATGAATGTGTTTTTGAATTAATTTTTATGGTATGTATTGTTTGAACAACCGTACTTTTAGCTAAATTTAAAAACCTGAGAAAGTGGTCTTTTTTCATTCGCGGACGTGCCGGCATCGCCAAAACCTGTTTTGGCGGGTCGTCACTTCGCTCATTTCATTCGCGGACGTGCCGGAGTGGCCAAACGGGCTGGCTTCAGGTAGCGCCGAAGGGCTTCGTCGGAAGTTACTCGAGTGCTCGGAACTGCCAGTGGCTTAGTGCCTACGCAGGTTCGAATCCTGCCGTCCGCATCAAACAATTTTTATATTTCATTATCTTTCTTCTGTTTGATGTCAAAAGAGGTTCTTGAGAAAAAGGCAGGTTCTCATCATTATTGTGGTTTGAGGGTTAGAACTTTTGATTACATTAATTCTTTTGAGGGTGATGCCTGGCGTCAGCCGGGTAGTGGTATGAGCGGCCCTTTTAGGGCTGATTTGGTTGATGAGTTTCGTTTGAGTCTTGATGAGCTTGTTAACAAGTGCAAGGCGCATTATTATGAGAAGGGTATTGAGGGAAGGTACGAGCTTGCTTTGTTTGATCCTAAGTCTGACCGTTTTGTTCGTTTTCTTGATGATAAGAAGATTGATGGTGTTTGTCGTGATGCTGATGATTCTGCCAAGGTTGGCCTTTATTTGAAGATTAGGGAGAAGTATCAGGAGGATAGGGAGGCTGTTGTTAGCAATGTTTTCATTTCCTTGCTCGCAAAAAAGCCTAGGAAGTTTTGGAAGCGTGTTTGGGATGTTGGTTTGCATGTTGGCCCTGCCGCCGCTTTGCTTCTTATTGGTTATTATGCTCTTACGAGTACGAAGGATGAGTTTAATTCTGCCATGTCTGATACTAAGAGTGAAGTCAGGGGTTATTTGGAGCCTAAGAATATTGAGTATAATGTTAAGTCTTATCTCAGCACGCCTGAGGGGCAGAATACTATTAATGAGGTCAAGGTTGAGTTAAGGAATTTTATTGTTAATGAGGGCATTATTGAGGATAAGGCCAAGGATATTTATGAGAAGATGATTAAGCCTGATATTGAACAGTTGAATTCTCCTGAGAAGACTGAGGAGCTTGCCAGGCGTATTGTGCTGGAGCTTTTTGGTTTTCTTGATGATGAGAAGATTCAGAAGCTTGTTGATATTTTGAAGATTTTTCAGAAGAAGTAAACATTTATATACATACTTCCAATTTTATTGTTTGAAAAGAGGATGAGCAGAGCTGCATTGTATGGAATTATTGCGATTGTTGTGATTTCTGTAGTTGCTGTTGTTTATGTTAATTCTTTTACTGGAGCTCTTGCTTCTTCTTATGGTTATTCTAGTAAGTTGTATGGCGGCGCTATTAGGAAGGCTTATTCTACTAATCATGCTGCTGTTAGCAAGAAGTATGCAGATGATGTTTTTGTTTCCCGCGCGCAGAACTTTATGTATTCTCATAAGGATGAGTGGGATTGTTCTTTTGATGAGGAGACTGCTGACACTAGTGGTTTTCCGTGCATTAAGGATGAGAATTCTGACAAGTTTTGTTGTGTGACTTCAACAACGCCTGGTCTCGCGTAGTCCTTTTAGTATTGCGTCTTGCAGTGTTGGGTGGCATTGTATGTTTTCTTTTGCTATGAGGTTTGCTGTGCTGCACGCGCAGTTATAGTATGCCTCTCCTTGTGTGCTTGATATTGCTATGCTTCCCGGGCATCCTAGTTCTGCGCACCTGTGACTGAGTCTTTTGTATTCCCTGTCGTCTACCTTCCATATTCCTTTTTGTTGTATTATTGCTTCTGTTTGTGCTTGTTCGAGTTCTTGCTCGTATTTTGTTCCTTTGTGCATTAGTGTTCTTGCCCATCCTTCTCTTACCATTTCTACATTTACGTTTTTTCCGTTTGCTGTTACGAATCTTACTTTTCTGCCGTACATGTCGTCTTGTGTTCCTTCTAATTCGAGTTTTGCGTTGATTATTCTTCTTTGCAGTTCGTATGCTGCTCTGTCGTAGTTTGCATCTCCTTTTTCCGGCGTGTCTATTCCCGCTAGTCTTATTGTGTCTCCGTTGTTTAGTACGAATGTGTCGCCGTCTATTATGTATCTTGGTGCTGTTGGCTCGTACGTGCATGATATTAGCAGTAGTAGAAGCAGCGCTCTTTTCATGCTGTTGTTTTTGATAATAATCTTTAAATAATTATGCTCTTAACTTTGTTTTTATGAAAAATTGGTGGTTGTTTTTGTTGTTGGTTCCTTGTGTTAGTGCTTATACTATTTCTGATTGGCCTTCTTTTTTTGTTTCTGATAATGTGTTTAATGCTGTTTATGTTATTGGCGAGGAGGCTCCTTCTTTGGATGTTGTTTCTGCTACTGTTGTTTCTACTAGTCTTGCTAAGTTTGAGAATTTGACTACTGCTGTTGGCACTTCTGCTCTTGATTCTGAGGTTGGTGATATTTCTGCCAAGGATGCTGTTGTTATTGGCAGTCCTTGTGAGAATCTTGCTGCTTACAAGCTTATGGGCAGTCCTGTGCCTTGTTATAAGGATTTGGCAGGCAGTGTTGGTTATATCAAATTATACGAGAAAGGCAGTAAGGTTCAGCTTCTTATTACTGGTCTTGATGAGAAGGATAGGAATGCTGCTGCTAAGTTTTTGGCTAATTCTGATTTGAGTTCTTTGGATGTTAAGGAGTTTGTTGTTAATTCTGGTTCTGGCAGTGTTCCTCAGTTTTTTGAGAGGAAGTATGCTAAGAATGAGTCTATAAATGTTTCCGAGCCTGTTTCAAATATTACTCCTAAGAACATCTCAACGCCTGTTGTTGAGCAGAAGAATGTTTCTGTTGAGAAGTATGGCAAGTATGAGCCT
>JAHWHB010000026.1 GCA_019323575.1 Candidatus Woesearchaeota archaeon | reverse complement strand
GTTCTTTCTCAAGTTCTAGTTTTTCTAGAAGTTCTTTGTATCTGTTTCGTATGGTGACTTCTGTCACTCCTGCTACGTCTGCTACTTCTCTTTGTGTTCTTTTTTCGCCGTGCATTAGCGCTGCTACGTACAACGCTGCAGCTGCTATTCCTGTTGGGCCTCTTCCAGAAGTTAGTTCTTCTTTTTGTGCGTCTTCCAGTATTTCTACTGCTTTTGATTGCGTCTCTGCAGTTAGTTTCAAAGAGCTTGCGAACCTTGCGATGTAGTCTGCAGGGTTGCTTGGTAGTATTGTGATTCCTAGTTCTCTTGTTACGAATCTGTATGTTCTTCCTATTTCTTTTTTCTCTATGCCTGATGCTTCTGATAGTTCGTCTAGTGTTCTTGGAACTTCATGCCTTCTGCAGGCCGCATATAATGCGCCTGAGACTACTGATTCCATGCTTCTTCCCCTTACTAGTCCTCTTTGGACTGCCTGGGTGTATATCATGGCTGCTTCTTCTTCTACCATTTTTGGCAGTTTCAGGAAGCTTGATACTCTTTTCAATTCAGCAAGCGCCAATTTCAAATTTCTTTCTATGGCCGTGCTTATTCTGTATTGCCATTTTCTTAGTCTGAAGAATTTGTTTCTTTCTTTGCTTCCTAGTTGGAATAGGTCTGCTTTTTGTCCTACTTCTGTTCCCAGTCCTTGGTCGAATTGGGTGTAGGTCATTGGAGCTCCTGTTCTGCGTTTGCTTTCTGATCCTGCTCCGTCTTCGAATTCGCGCCATTCCTGGCCGAATTCTACCATTTTGTCTTCTATGACTAGTCCGCAGTCTTTGCATATTATTTCTCCTTTTTCTGGATTTTCAAATAGATTTATGCTTGCGCATTCCGGACATTTTTTAACAAAATACATGACACCCACCTAAGCCGCCATCCCCTTTTTTCAGGAGAAAGCCTAATGTATATTTTCCACCACAATTAATTTTATATATAACTGTCAGAACTAATATATAAAGCTTTCTATTTTTTCAGTCGATAAGTGTTTTTAGCAGGGTCCCAGGCTTGTTACTGGGTGTTTTTGTGTGCTGCTTTCTGAGCAGATTATTGTGCAGTCTGTCAGCAAGAGCTGGCTTGCTGGTTTCATTGTTGTTTTTTGGAATACTCCTGTTTCTCCTTTGCAGCAGCATGTGCCTGGGGTTTCAATGTCTATCATTGCTGTTGCTTTTCCTGTTCCTTTGAATAAATAGTACATTCCTGCTATTGCGGTTATTAATACTAAAATAAGAATAATATTTGCTAGATGGTGGGTTTTCATTCTTCTATCCAGGAGCATCTGCCGACGTTAATTAGCGAGGCTTTTGGACCGCCTTCTGAGCATTTTTCTGTGCATGCTTGGGCTTTGGCGAAGTCGTCTGCTGTTTTTGGCACTGAGGCGTATGCTTGGTATTTGTGGAATCTGCTTGTTCCTCCTGTGTCGCAGCAGCATGCTATTTGTTGTGGTTGTACTAGTGTGAAGTCAGGGCATACGGTTTCTCCTGGGTGTTCCTGGAGGTATTTGACGCATGCGTATTTTTGGAGTCCTTCTAGGCTTCTTCCGTATTGTATGTTTTGCCATACGAAGTAGAATGCCACTACTGCTATTAGTATCGCCAGTACAAAGGCTAGTGTGGCTAGTTTTTCGTGTTTTACTGATTTTCTGCGCATGTTCCCACCTGTGAGAATATTTTTCCTTGGCCCGCGTAGTTGTACTCGCATGCTGCTTGGCAGTTTGGTGTTGTTCTTGTTGCGAATGTTTGTAGTTGTGATCTTACTAGTACTTGTGTTGTGTCTTGTGCGAGTATGTTGCAGCAGCAGGTCATGTAGTTTTGATTTGTTGCCAGTCCTGTGTTTCCTGGCCCTATTACAAAGTAGCTGGTTAGGGCTATCGCCGCTATTACCAGAATTCCTAGCATTGCTTTTGTTTCATCCATAGCTTTGTTTAGAACCGTTACATATTTAAGATATTTGTACGTATTATACGTTTATGGCTGTTTTTGACTTGTTGGTCTGTCCTGAGGACCACACTAGGCTATTGTATAATGAGGAGTTTTTGGAGTGTCCTAAGTGTAAAAAGAAGTTTAAGGTTAAAGAAGGTATTCCCTGCTTAATCTCCAGTGTTGTCTGAGTACTTGTCTGGCAGGTTTGTTAGGTCTCCGTCATCTTCGTGGTATCTTGCTCCTGTGTCTCTGTCTGCGTCTACTGCTGGCACGTAGCCTGATTGTCTCATTAGCGCGTCTGTTTTTGCTGCTAGTGCGTCTTTTCCTGTGCCGTTGGCTACAATTGCTGGATAGAAGTTTCCGCTCTTAGTTGAGTCTGTTGGTGCTGCTGTTCCTGTTACTTGGAATTGTTTTAGTGCTTCTGCTGCTGTTGTTCCTATTTCGCCTGTGTCTTTTGGCACTTCTGCTGCTGCTCCGCCTGTTATTGCGGGTGCTTTTACTGTTGTTTCTGGTATTGCTACTCTTTTCCCGGTTGTCTTTGACTCGCATGCTACTAACAGTAGAAGTGTTATTATCATCAGTGCTATTAGGCTCTTTTTCATAGTACAGTTTTTTTATTGTTTTAGTATTTAAAGATTGTGCGTTTTTAGTATAATGATTGTTTTATGCTTTTTTCCTTGTTATTTTCCATAGTATTGCTATTAGGAATATGAGTGCTGCTGCTGATAGTGCAAGATACCATTTTGGGACTGTGTAGTCTGGCGTGATTGTTATTGTTGGTGTTTCTCCTGGCGCGAGTTTGTATTCTTCAGGTTGTCTTTCTGCTGTTTTGTAGGTTTTTTGTGTTTCTTGGGGCAGTGCAGGGGTTTGTGTTTGTTGTTCTGTGCTTGGTTTTCTTACGCTTGGAACCGCCACTGAGTATGATTTTGATGCTGCGCTGCCTCCTCCTCTTGGTTGGGATGGAGGAACGGGTTCAGGACCTATTCGGGTGATAAATTCTGCTGAATTAGAATTTGCTTGTGGCTCATAAGGCAAATAATATTGTGCTTGTACCGCTGTAATCATTAACAGCAAGAGTAGTAACACATACCTCATTTTTTTCCTCTGTATACTTTCATGATTAATTCTCCCTCGTAATGACCAGTCGGAGAGTCTTTTGTAGTTATTACTGTTATGTTTATAAGTTGTGTTGTTTTTGGCAGCACAGTTATTCTTGGCTTAATATACACGTATTGTGCTGTCGGACCTTTTACTTCATTGTATAATATCATTGAGTAGTCCTGTTTATTTGTAAAATTCATCTGTTTTATTTCTCGGCTTGATTTCAGTACAGTTCCATAATCCAATGTTGAATTTACTTTTATTAACAATTCTTTATCTGAGATATCAAATATTATTGGGTATTTGAGTGTATCCAAATGAATAAATTCTTTGTAAAAGTAAATAATCAGTATTATTAAGACCACCAATAGGCAGAAAGTTACATATTTCTTATACGCGTTCCTTTTTTTCATTTTTTATTGATAACGCAATCACAATTAATATTAGGGCAAAGGCAATGCTGACAAGCACACATATTTTCACAATCTCTTTTCTCTGGCTTAAAACTGTTATTGCGCCTGTGAGTTCTTCTTCTTTTGTTATTGTTGAATCCATATCTACAGTAAATTCAGTCTTGAATTCATTATCCCCTCCTGAAGAAATGACTGCTTTGTATTCTCCTTTTGAAGTTTGTGAAATAATCAAATCAATTAAAACAGTATTCAGCCCTGGATTTAAATTCAATTTTAATTCTTTTTGCAATAATTTTCCTCCTTTTTGTTTGAAAATGTAGAGTTTTGCATCTGTTTCTATTGGTTTATTCCAATTCATAGTCAGAGGAATTGTGAATTCGTTTTTTTCGTTTGCAACTAAAGAAAATTTTTTATCTGTTGTGACTTCTATTTTTCCATATCTAATTTTTTGTGTAAGTTTCTGTTCTTCTATGTTAATTTCTGCAGTATATTCTCCATTTGGTAATTTAGGAATTTGAATTTCATCAAGAATGTGTTTGGTCTGGAATTCTGGGATTAATGTTTGAGGAACTGGTATTTCCAGGATTATTTTTTCATTATCTTTAATTAAGAGTTTAGAATTTGTTTGATATTGTGTTTTTCCAATGTTTCTTATCGTTAGTAAATAGCGTAGTTTTTCTTTGAACTCAAGAATTTTTAGATTGGCTCTAGGATAACCTATGTCATTTGGTTTTAGTATGTTTACAGTGACTTCTGATGCGCTTTTTGTGCTGCCTTTTCCTTCAGAGGCCTTTATGAAAATAGGATATAACCCGTTTGGTAAGTTTTTTGGAAGATAGATTTTAAGATTCAATTTTTTTTGTTCTTTAGGTTTTAATTCTAATTTCATTGGAGGCAGGGTCACATAATTTTTTAATTCTCCTGCATCGATATCAAGTGTTATTTCCGCAGAATTGTCACGTGAGTTTGTAATAAAAAAAGTATAATCTATTTGTTTGTCTGGCGTATACAAATACTCTGTTGGACCATAGGATAGAGTAATGGCTGTTGAAGAAATTGCGAGTAAACAAGTTAAAAAAATAAAAAAGAAAGATTTCAATGGGTGCATACACCTAAAGATTCATAAGCAGTTATAGTCAACGTCGTAGGATAAGATCCTGGCGGGTTAACTCCGCCCGTAAGATCGACGTTACGTGCTCCCATCGGAATTGTAAGTGTCGTTGGAGCAACTGCCGGTACTGTTTCTGCTACAACAACATCCCCCGGTCCCGCTACATCTAAGTCTACATAGGCGCTTTGAAGGCAATTTGGAGCCAGCGGAGGCAAAGCTTGTACATTTCCTACTTGCATGTTATCTCCTCCTCCATTGAATGGGCTCGGGTCACTGACAGATGTTTTTACGTCAGTAACGACGTTTGCTAATACAGTAGCGGTGATTGGAGTATAAAGTCCAAGTGTACAAACATCTCCAACGCCAACGCATCCTGCATCTGTGTAACTTAGTTCAGTACAAGCAGCCGGATTTATTTGTGCCACTCCTGGTGTTGCTTCTACTGAGATGGCGTTTAGAAGAATATTGTCATAAAGCGCATCAGTAAATATTTGTTGCCCTGTTATTTTATTTGACGAGCCTGTTGTAAGATATAGGCCTGCTACTGTTACAATTAGCACGGCACCTAATACTGCATACATGGTTGTGTTTTCGTTCATTTTTGTACCTCCGCGGGTAATATTTGTGTTACCATCTGGGCTGTTGCAACAGGTGCTTTTCCGCTAGGTTCTCCATAGCTCGGAATTGGCACTTGCTGGTATTCGTTGCTTGGCGGGCTTAGTAAGTTGAATGATAATGTTCCTGCCAAAATTAGAAGTCCTACTGCAAGAACTATTAGAACTGTTTTTGTTTTGTCCATGTTACTACCTCCTTTTCGGGTTTACAATTAGGTATACTGATATATAAATTTATTGTTTGTATTGTTTTGTCTATTTTCTTTTTCTTTTTCGTTTGCGTTTGGGCTTTTCTGGTGTTTTAGAAGGTGCTTGTTTTGGTGTTTCTGCTGGTTTTGTTTTCATTGTTTTTCTTAGCAGCAGGTAGGATAATACGAGTAATGCTAGTATTGCTATCGCGAAGTACCACCATGGGAACGCGTATGTTGTGTATGGTATTGCTACGAGTGTTGGATATTCTATTTCTGGCGGTTCTATTAGTTGTAATGGCGGTGGTTGTAGTTCTTTCATGCATTTGTTGTTAAGGCACGTTTCTCCTCGTTTGCAGCATTTTGTTCCGCATGTTTGTTCTATTGGGCATATTCCTGCTGGTGGCGGGGGTGCTGGTTGTTGTACTGGATAGCAGAATGCCTGGCATTTCTCGTCTGTTGGGTCTTTGCAGCATGTTGTTGGTTGTAGTCTTACTACTCCGTATTGTTCTATGAAGCATCTGCAGATGTATTCTATTCCTTCGTATCTTGTTTGGTTGCAGCAGCCTGTTTGTTGTTGTAGTCCTCCTCCTGCTGATGGTGGCGGTGGAGGGGGTGGTGGTTCTTCTCCGAATCTTATTGTTGCTTTTCCTACTCGTGTTGGTGACATTCCTGTTATGCTAGAGTTTGTCATTACTAGTAGGCTTGCAATCGTTACCGTAATTAGAACTACAATTACTATTATGCTGTCTTTTTTCATCTAACCTCTTTTATCTGGGTGTGAATCTGATGCTCAGGTTTCCTTTGTATTTTTGAGTGTATACGTTTTCTGTTGGTATTACGACTGTTAGGTTTATTATTGTTTGTTCTTTTGGTTTTAGTGTGTCTGGTCCGTCTATTATCATCCATGGTGCCATGTCGCCTGTTAGTGTTGTTGTTATGTCTACTGGTACGTTCCAGATGTTTTCTACTTCTAGTCCTCTTGTAAGGTTTTGTCCTGGTGATAGTGTGTAGAAGTATATTCCTCCTGTTGGTATTATTATGTATTTAACTGTAAGGTCTCCTGTGTACCCTAGTGTTTCTTCTAGTGTAAGGTTTTTGCTTGTGTCTACGTCTACGTATAGGAAGTGTTGTGCTTCTATTGTTCTTGGCGTGTACCAGTACTTGTATACTTGGTAGCCTGTGAATGCTGCCACAAGTACTAATACTATTATTGCTATTGTTAGTTTATTGGAATGGCGGCGCATTGTTCATTCTTCTCCTCGCTAAGTATTGTCCTAGTGCGAACGCGAATATCGCAAAGCTCGCGATTAATAGTAGTATTAAAAAGATTTGGTTTTTTGCTGTTTCTTTTATTTTTTCTATTGTTTTTGTTGGTGTTTGTTCTTCTGTTTCTTCTTCTTGCTCTTCTGCTTTTTCTGGTGTTTTTGTGAATCCTACGCCTGCTTGTGTTTTGGAGCCTTCTACTTCTGCGCTAAAGTAACCTGTCGCTTTTACTAAGTTTCCGTTGATTCTCACTCGTCCCAGATATGTTCCTGTTTTTCCTGGTCTTGCTTCTGTTGTGAATTCTAGAGTATTTACTCCAGGATACAATGTTGCGATTTGATATGATGAAAGTAAATTTGTTATGTGGAATGTTACGCTCGCGTTTTCTATTTCTCCTGACCAATTATCAACATTTATATTTGCTTCAAACGTATTTTCTTCGCCTGCTTTAAAAGAAGGATAATTTGTTACTGTTACTGTTGGTTTTCCTAGTGCTATTATTTGTTTTGCTTCCGTTTGTCCTGCTTTTACGATTAAATCGTAATATCCTGGTGTTAGTCCTTCTGTGTCTATTGAGCTTTGGAACTTCTGTTTTTGGTATGGTTGTAGATTTGTTTGTATGCTTGTTGTTGTCTCTTTTTCTCTTTGATTGTTTCTGTACAGCATTATGATTGGCTGGATATTTTGAAGGTCTGTTTCACCTATGTTTTGTACTTCTATTAGGAAGGGCACTGCCGCCCCTGCTTGCTGGTATTGGTTCACGTGGATTGTTATGTGAGGATATCCTTTTTCGTAGGGGCTTATTATGTTTATTATGTCCATTGCACCTGTGAGTCCCGCCATTCCTCCTGCCTGGCTTTTTTCTGAAACTCCCGCTCTTAAAGTATATAGTCCTGGAGACAGTTCCGGGGGAAAATTTATTTTTACTGTAAAGCCTGCCATTCCAAATGGAGGCACATTTAATTCTTTTACCGGTATTGAGATGTGGTTTTCTAGTTTTCCTGCGTCTACGTTAAGACCAACTGCCATTGCCACAGGATCACTGTTTCCGACAGAATATGCAAGGGTTTGCTCTGTTAATGGTTCATATATTATCTCTCTTTGTTCAGGTACTGATAAGCTGATTGCTAATACGCTTGGTAATAGAAACAATAAGATTATTATTTTTTTCATGAGAATTAAAAAAAAGAATTAAAATAAAAATGTTGTGTTTATGTGCACTGTGTTGAAACGTTTAGGCTTGTTGTCTCGATTGTCTTCTTGACTACAAACTCTAGTGTTTCTCCGCTCTTCAACAAGTGTACATCATCCAAGTTGTCGATGTGGATGCTGAAGCACTCACAGACGCATTGTCCTGATGTGTCAAAGAAGTCACATTCTAGTACTGAAGCTGGAGCGACTGATGCATTTAATGATTTGTCGCATGCTCCTGCATCTGCCTGTGTTTTGTTGCAGTTGTTGCATGTTCCGTTGCATCCTTTTAGGTATCCGCCTGATGATGGATCGTTGTCTAATCCGTTGTACAATATGTTATCAAGCCAGATATTGTAGTTTGTTACGTTTGCTACTGTGATGTTTAGTACTGTTGCGTTTAGTTGTCCTACGCTACCGTGATTACATACTAGGAACGCTCCGTTGTTTTGTGTGCTGTTGCAAGTGTTGTTTGTTGTTGGGTTTGTTATCGAGTTTCCGGTTCCTCCTAGACTGCCATCATCACACTGTATTGCTCCTCCAAAACTTACGTTGTCTCCGCAAGTGTACAGTATTGCCGAGTCGTTGTCTTGGAATAAGGTTGCATTACAGAGAATGATATTTTTTGGCATTCTGAGGTCAAAGATCTTGCTTGTGTTTATTGATGCTGTTCCTTGTCTAAATGCTGATAATCCTGTAACTCCTCTGCCTTTTACTATGAATGGCTTGCTTATGCTTGCTATTTTAGAGTAGAATGGTGGCGTCCATGCTGTGATTTGTTGTGGCGCGTATCCTGCTCCCACATAGACTACTTCTGTCTCGTTTGCCATCATTGTTGTGAAGTATAATCCTACCACTCCTACAACTACAACTGCTATTAATACTCCGTATATTCCGGCTGTGTGCGAATCCATTTTTTATCAATCCTCCGTTTTTTGGAATTTTATCGTTCCTTTTCCTATGGCTTGTTGGCTTGGCTCTTTTGGCGATATGCCAAAAGAATATTCATAGAACTGTTCTGCTTGTTTTGGGTATGCTAGGTTCCATGTTAGGAATCCTGCGAGCAGAAGTGCCGCTACTGCCAATATAAGGAATGCAATAGATGATTTATTCATTTTTTCCTCTTTTATTGTTTGCATTTATACAGCTTTTATATTTAAAGCTTTCTGTTTTGTTTATTAATCATTTTTGGATATGTTATGTAAAAGTATATTAGGAAATATAAGACGAAGATTATCCAGCTGGCGTTGTTGTGGAAGCCTTTCATTGCGAATTCTTTTGACCAGTTTGCTCCGACGAGGAATAGCACGTATAATCTTATGAATGCCAGTATGAACATTCCTGTTGCTCCTATTGGGTAAATCCAGAGTAATGTTTTTTTATTGATTTTTTTCCAGTCTAGTAATACTACGAATAAAAATAGTCCTGTGAATAAGATCAGTGAGGTTATTCCTGTGCATGGCGGTCCTATTGTTGCTGTGAAGTCTCCTGCTGTTAGT
>JAHWHB010000025.1 GCA_019323575.1 Candidatus Woesearchaeota archaeon | reverse complement strand
CTGCACGCGTTTTGCCCTATCATGTCTTCAAGGCAGCAAAATATTGCGTAGTTTGAGTCGTACCTTAAAAACACGACTTGTTGTTGCGGGTTTTTGCATGCTATTGCCAGGTGGGGTGCGTTTTCAGTAACGTATACTGCTTGGCCTTGTGCTATGAAGCCTGTTGGCGCCGGCATTATTATTGTTATTATTGCCATCACACCTACTATTACCACAGCTATTAAGGCTACTGTTGCACCTCTTTCCATTAGCTTGATTTGGGTTTATAGTATATATAAACTTTGCGGTTAAGGAAAACTTTAAAAACGTCGGCGAAATCTTTTCTTTAATAAAAGAGGTGTATTGATGGGGGAAATCAGAAAGGACTACATTTTGGACCGTTGGGTTGTTATCTCTCCTAAAAGGGGCCAGCGTCCTCATGAGCTTAAGAAGCCTCCTGTTGTTGAGGGTGTTTGTTATTTTTGTCCTGGTAGTGAGAGCTCTACTCCTCCTGAGATTGGCCGTGTTGTGCAGAATGGTTCTTGGAAGCTCAGGTGGTTTGAGAACAAGTTTTCTGCTTTGAAGCCAGAGGGTGATTTTTCCTTTAAGTCAGATGCTCGTTTTTACACGTTTTCTTCTTCTTATGGTTATCAGGAGGTTTTGGTTGAGACTCCTCGTCATGACTTGCAGCTTTCGCAGTTGCCGGTTGAGGATGTTGAGCAGGTTTTGAATGTTTATGCGAGGCGTGTCAAGGAGCTTGAGTCAAAGCCTAATATTAAGTATGTTAATGTTTTCAAGAATCATGGTTTGTACGGCGGCACCTCTCTTGTTCATTCTCATTCGCAGATTATGGCGCTTGCTTTTGTCCCTCCTGAGATTAAGGAGAAGTTGAATGCTATGCGTCGTTTTGTTTCTTGTCCTTATTGTTCTGTTGTTGAGTCTGAGATGAATAGTGGTCGTTTTTGTTTTGAGAATTCTGATTTTGTTGCTTTTTGTCCTTATGCTTCTCGTTTTAATTATGAGGTTTGGATTTTCCCTAAACTGCATCTTTCTCGTTTTGAGGATTTGAATCTTTCATCTCTTGCTGATGTTCTGGTGAAGGTTTTGAAAAAGGTTGGCGAGGCTAATTTTGATTATAACATGTTTGTTCAGTATGGTCCTAAGGGTGAGGACTTTCATTTTCATATTGAGGTTTGCCCGCGCATTGCGGTCTGGGCTGGTTTTGAGCTTTGTTCTGGTGTTATAATTAATTCTGTTGCTCCTGAGGATGCTGCTAAGTTTTATAGGGGTGAAGAATGAGTTTTCTTGTTTCTAACTCTGCGGGAAGTTTTGGCTTGTTTGGTATTAAGTCGCGTTATCAGGGCTTGTTTTTTTCTCATCAGGGTAAGGTTTTCAGGACTATTTCTCATTTTGACTTGAAGGGTTCTCCTGGTGCTGTTTTGAATGAGTTTTGGAAGGCTTCGCGCGACCGCGAAGGTGTTCAGGAGAGTTTTTGGTTTGCTCCTCGTCTGCCTGTTTTTTTCTATGAGCTTTCCTCTCCTGCTAAGGTTGATGCTATTTTGGATTGCAAGCTGAATTTTGATAATCGGGAGTGGGGCAGGAATTATCATTTTTCTTTTGAGGATAAGGTTTTGCTTATTCATTTTGAAAAGTTGAATGATGCTCGTGAGCAGTCTGGTCCTGAGTTTGATTTCTGGCTTGCTTTGTATGGCTGCGAGTTTGAGATTCTTGATAAATGGGAGCGTGCAAGTTATCCTTTTGATGAATTGCGCAATAGTCCTCCTTTTTCTCGCTGGGTCTTGCGCGGTTTCAGGGCCTCTGATAGTTTTGTTGTTGCTTTCTCTGCTTCAAAGGAGGATGCTTTGAAGCTTGCCAAGTCTTCCTGGAAGTCTAGGGAAAAGCTTGCTAAGGCTGCTGAAAAGCAGGCTGTTGTTAAGGCAAATCATATTAAGAATGGTGATTTTCGTACTGCTTTTGAGTGCGCGCAGTATTCTTTGCTTTGTTTGAATTGTGAGACTGGCTTGTATGCTGGCCTGCCTTGGTTTCATCAGAGGTGGGCGCGTGATGAGCTTGTCTGTGTTAAGGCGTTATTGCATTCTGGTCAGGAGTCTCTTGCTAAATCTATTTTGTTTGACTGGCTTGAGAAACTGCAGGGTTGGAAGCTTCCTGGTGCTTTGAATGAGGCTGCTGCTGATTGCTGGTTGTTTTTGCGCTTTGAGGATTACTTGACGAGTCTTAAGAAAAAGGAGAAAGAATACATTCTTGAGAAGCTTTCTTCTTATCTGTCTGAGGTTGAGAATAATTTGCAGAAGGGTCTTGTTGTTAATGGTGCTAAGGAGACCTGGATGGATAGTGTTGACCGTTCTGGCGCGAGGATTGAGATTCAAGCTCTTGTTCTTGCTGCGTGTCGTTTGTCTCGTTTGCTTGGTAAAGAGGTTGAGCTTGAACAGCGGCTGAAAGAAGATGTGAAGAAGGCTTTCTGGCGTAAGAAGTATCTTGCTGATGGTGCTGATGATGATTTGGTGCGTCCTAATGTTTTTATTGCTGCTTATGCTTATCCTGAACTGTTGTCTAAGAAGGAGTGGATTTCTTGTTTTGATTTTGTCCTGCCCAGGCTTTGGCTTTCTTGGGGCGGCTTGTCTACTATTAATAAGTCTGATCGTTCTTATGTTAAGGAGCATTCTGGTGAGAATTCTAAGAGTTATCATTCTGGCGACAGCTGGTTCTGGGTTAATAATCTTGCAGCTCTTGTTTTGTTTGCTTTTGACAAGAAGAAGTATAAGAATCATATTCAGCATATTTTGAAGGCTGGCGCTAATGAGATTTTGTATGAGGGTGTTATTGGTCATCATGCTGAGCTTAGCAGTGCTTCTGAATTAAGGTCAGAGGGCTGTCTTGCGCAGGCGTGGAGTGCTGCTTTGTTTGTTGAGCTTGTTGAGGAATTGTTTAGGAAATAGGCTTTCAAAATCGATTGTTTAATAAATGTCCTTTCTTAAAATCTTGTTATGGATATTCGCTTGGATAAGGAGACTTTCAAAGCTTTGGCTAGTTCTACTCGTGTCGATGTTTTGAAGCTTCTTGGGCAGAGGCGTTACATGCAGAGTGAGATTGCTTCTGTTCTTGAGCTTTCAGTTCCGACTGTTAAGGAGCACCTGTCTGCTTTGGAAAAGGCTGGCTTGGTTGAGCGTCATGATGAGGGCAGGAAGTGGAAGTATTATTCTTTGACTAAAAAAGGAAAGGGTGTTCTTAATCCTGAGGAGATGAAGATTTGGATTGTGCTTGTTTTGTTCCTGTTCAGCGTTGTTGGCGGTTTTGTGTCTTATCTGAGGCATTTTGAAGCGCCTGTGGTGAAGACAGAGATGCTTATGCGTGCTCCTGCTGCCGAGTCTTATGGTGCTGTTGCAGATGTTGCTGTGCAGCAGCCTACAAATTACTGGTTTATTGTTTTCCTTGTTTTTGCTATATTGTTCGCCCTGATGCTTATTTATTTAATATATAAGTCAGTAAATTATAAGAGGATGTTAGGTAAAAGCCTAATTAAAAAGTAGGGTATTTATTAATGCTCAGCTTACCGCAAAAAAGGTGATCAAAAATGAGAAAAATGATTGTTTTGCTGGCAATTTTGTTGATAGCTTTAACAGCTTGTGAGACCAAAGTTATTATGGAAAAGGAAGGTCAGGTTCAGAACGCAATCAGCGTTCAGGGCAGTTCTGAGTTTGATGTTGCTCCTGACCTTGCTAAGATTCGTTTTAGGATTCTGACTCAGAGTGCTACTGCACAGGATGCTCAGTTGCGCAATCGTGAGATTGGCGCGAACGTTGCTTCTGCCTTGAAGCAGGCCGGTGTTCGTGACAATGAGATTGAGACCACTGATTATAGAATAGAAAAAATTCAGGAGTGGGATCCTAAGCTTGAGCGCATGGTTGACAAGGGTTACAGGGCCACTAATGCTTTTGTTGTGACTACTAAGGATTTGCAGAAGGTTGGCTCTCTGCTTGATGTTGGTGTTCAGGCTGGTGCCAATAATGTTGACAGCATTAATTTTGAGTTATCTGATGATAAGCAGAAGGAAGCCAAGACTGAGGCTTTGAGAAAGGCGACTAAGAGTGCTCGTGAGAAGGCTGATGCTCTAGCTGATGGTGCTGGTGTCAGGATTGGCAAGGTTTTGTCTTTGTCTGAGAGCAGTTATTTTGCAATGCCTTCTGCTCGTTATGATGTTATGGCTATGAAGGCAGAGATGGGCGGCGCTCCTGAGACGGAGATTTCTCCTCAGAGCGTGCGTGTTTCTGCTCAGGTGAGCGTGAGTTATGAAATCGCTTAAATTTTTATTTTTGTTTTTTGTTTTGACTGCTTGTGCAGTTGTCCCTCCGAAGCCTGTGGACATGCTGGAGACTGGCTCTTTTTGCAATGTTGATGCTGATTGTACTTGCGGCGGCATTGATACCAAATCTGGAGATTGTTTTGTCGGCAACAAGTTGTACGCTTCACGTTATGTTGATTTTTCAACTGCTTGCCCTGACTTTTGTGGAGGTATTGCCGGTAATCTTGAGACTAAGTGTGTTGATCATGTTTGCAGGAATGTTGTCCGGCAGATAAAAGCGTGCACTGAGGAGGCTAAGATTTGTCCTGATGGCAGTGCTGTTGGAAGGACTGGTCCGAACTGCGAGTTTGCTCCTTGTCCTGGTGAAGAATGCTCAACAGATGGTGATTGTGTTCCTGCAGAATGCTGTCATGCAACTGCCTGTGTTCCAAAATCTAAGGCTCAAAATTGTGATGGTGTTGTGTGCACTTTGGAATGTCGTTCTGGCACTATTGATTGCGGAGGCGGTTGTATGTGTGTAGAAGGAAAGTGTGTTACTGAAGTAACTTTTAGGGATTGATTCTTTTTACTTTATTCCTTTTTCTCTGTAATAATCAAGTATTGTTTACGAATGGCAGTTTTCTTTGTTTTATTTTGCAGCTTCTAACAAACTCTCTGCCCACAGTAATGGTGTGTTCTCGTTATGTTCGTCTGTCTCGCCAAAATACAATTCAGGCATTCCTTTTGTTGTTCTTGCACTTTTTGCTTTGTTTAGGTAGAATCTGTGCTTGTTTGTTTTGCCTAGTTTTTTGTAGATTATTGCCAGCCAGGGGAATCCCATTGTCCATTCTGCCTCTTTGCCGTTGTTGTAGTACTTGTCTCCCAGATATCTTATGACTCCTTTGTTTCTGACTAGTTCTTCTTCTATGTTTTTCAGTATCTCGTTTCTTTCTTTTGTTGTGACTATGTTGTAAGGCCATATCAAGGACAATAATGCTAAATCAACGTGTTTTGTTGTGCTTTCTCTTGGCAATAGTTTTCTTAGTGTGTGTTCTCCGTGCGCTATCAAATGTAATGGCACTTTTGCTATGTGGTCTACTGCCAGTAATCCTGCTAAACACGCTCCTATTGAACTTGCGTGTACTTCCTCGTTTTCTTCCCACATTCCGTTGTCTGCGTCGTGCCAGTATTCTATTGCTTCTAAATAATCGACTAGTTTTTGCACTATTTCTTTGTCTCCTTTTCTCCATTTGAACTTTTTTTTCTTGTCTAAATCGCCTATTTTCCACAGCAGGGCTCCTATTGAGTCGTTTTGCTTGTTTCCCCATTCTTCTTTTACTTCTTCCCCGGTTGCTTCGTATCTTGGGTGTATGTATCTGTGTTTTTCTTTTGGGTGTGGCTGTTTTATCATCCAGTCTATTTTGTATTCGTGTTTTTTGAGAATGTCTAGTATTGCGTGGAGTGTTTTGACTGCTTTGTTGTGCTGTTTTTTTGCTTCTATGCCGAACAGGGTGTATATGTTGTCTCTTATCCAGACTCTGTTGTACCCTGTTTTTTTGGATGGCGCTGCAGGATACAGTCCTGTGGCGTATTGTGTTGTCATAGAGGATATTAGGGTTTCTGGCTTTATAAACCTTTCTATTTTTACTACTTAAAAGTGACTAATAAAATCTGTGTTTTGTTGCCCGCAACATTTATATATGCTAATATGTGTATTGCTATTCAGAAAGAGGTGTATTGATAGTGAGGATACTTGCATTTGCATTTTTGACTGTATTGCTGCTTGCCGGTCCTGTTGCTGCTACTTATAAGGATTGGTGGGTTTATGATGTTAATATTGACAGTTATACTGGTCAGATTGCTCGTGACAGGCGTATTTTTGACCCTTACACCCGTTCGAGGTATTTTGGTCTTGAGTATGAGAGACAGTATCTTAACTATGGTATGAAGGGTCCTACTGACAGGATTATGAATACTGGCGCCAAGTCTGCTTTCTCTGGCGTCTTTAATCTTGATACTAATAGTTTCACTAATATGGGCAGGACTCCTGGTCATATTAGCAATTGGGATCCTAATGTTCGTGGTTATGCCCGTCTTGATGTTAGTGTTCCTTTGTTGCCTAATGCCCCTCTTGACGAGCTTGTTGGTCCTAATGCGGTTATTTCCAAGGGCACTGCAAGGATTGTTAGTTTGGGTGATGCTTATGGTGCTGGTTTGAACAAGGCAGCTCCTAGAACCCAGTTTTTCCTGCAGGCGGTGAATCTTCCTCCTGTTGGTGGTGATGAGCGTTATGAGGCTTGGTTGTTTGATGAAGAAACAGAGTATCCTTTGAGTCTTGGCTTGCTGCAGGTTGGTGCTGGTATTACTACTGGCTTGTTTTTTGAGATTTACAGGAAGGTTGATATGTTTGATGCTGTTATGATTACTAAGGAGCCGTTCCCTGATTATGATCCTAATCCGGCTGAGATTGTTTTGTTTGGTTATATCGAGCCTTCAAGAAATGTTCTGAACCCGCAGGGTTCTCAGTATGAGGAGAGGTACAGATGAAAAAGATTTTGATTGCGGGCATTGCTGTTCTGTTGTTGAGTTTGACAGTGTTTGCTATTGTGCCTGAGACCTCTTATAAGACTCCTCTTGATTTTCCTAGAAGGTCTGGTATTGAGCGTGTTACTAATTATGACCCTCGCGTTAATTATGGTCGTATTGAGACTGTTACTTATTTGAGCCCGTTGAATGTTGAGGTGTACAAGGGAGTTGGTCGTGGTGGTTATGCTCCTATGTACCCTAGAGCCACTGCTAGGATTAAGAGCACTACTTGGTATGGTTATCCTTCTGCTCAGGTTATGATTGATACCAAGGATTTGCCTCGTACTGAGGATATTAATGGTCAGTTTGAGGTTTGGCTTGTGGATGTTGATGCTAATTATCGTTTGTCTTTAGGCACTTTTACCACGAATATGGGTGGTATTGGCCAACTAGGCTATAAAGTCAATAATTTCCTTGACGCGTATGATTATGTTGAGATTACTGCTGAGCCTCTGGTTGATTTGGATGTGAGCCCGGGTCCTGTTGCTTTGATTGGAAAGATTCAGAACAAGGTTCCTCCGCCTGAATATTATAATCCTCCTCCAAAGGATACTAAGATGATTACTGATGTGGTGACCATCAATTAGAACGAGATTATTTTTGCTTTCTTTTTTGTCGCTTTTATCTTGATTTTGTTTCCTGGTTTTAGTATTATCATTCTTGGCTCGTTGTCTGCTACCATGCCTGCTTCTCCTCTGGTTATTTTGATTTCTATTTTCGCGGTTTCTGGAAGGAATAATGGTTGGTGTGGTTTTGTTGTGTTGTTGAATGCTATTCCTATTCCTTTTTTGAATGTTTTTCTTGTTATGCTGTGAAAGTATGCTGTTGAGCCGAATGGTGTTGCTGCGACTATGCCGTCTCCCACAAATTCCTCGTTGATTTTTTTGCTGTTTACTTTTATTGTGAATCTTGCTGCGTGTGTTGGCAATATGTTTCTTATTACTATGTCGTTTGCTGCCTGCATTTTTGTTTTGCAGGCTTCCGCCTGTATTTTGTTGAACGTTTTTATCTTGTATTTTTTCTTTTTGAGGAGTTCCAGCGCGTGTGTGATTGGCAGGTTGTGGCATTTTTTGCATGTTTTGCTGTATCTGAATAATGCTTTTGGTATTCCTGGGTATTTTCTTTCTGCCCAGAGGAATGTTCCGTCTCCGCCGTATGTTATTACTATGTCTGGCCGGTTTTCTTCGTAGATAAAGCCGTGTTTTGTTATCTCTTTTTTTAGTTGTTCTTTGCTTTCCGGTGTTTTTCCGTATATGGCTATCTTATCCATTTTTGTATTGCGAGTATCATTCCCATTTTAGTATGTGTTTTTTCTATTTTGTTTGAGAGTGTTGTTTCGTTGAATACTTCTTTTATCCATTTACTGAAGTCATTTCTGTGGGTGTTGCAGTGGTGTATGAATGTTTCTTCGCTCATGTTTAATAGTGCTTTTTGGAGTCCTGGTATGCTTTTTATTATTCCTCCGCCGTGTAGTCTGAAATGAAGCTCGGGGCTTATTTCTTTGAACATCATTTTTCCGTGTTCTTCCGGTATTTCTGTGCATATGTTCTCGATTTTTCTTAGTATTGTCTCTTTTACTGCTTTTATTATTGACGATGTCTCTTTGTGGCTTATTTTCAGTGGGACTGAGAGGTTTTGGCTTAGTATTTCTGCTGTTGCGCTTCCCAGTCCGCCTGTGGTGTGTTCTTCTGCTGTTACTATGCATCCTGTTAGTCTTGCGCTTGATAATATTGCGTGTTTGTCTATTGGTTGTATTGTGTGGCAGTTTAGTACTGTGCATTCTATTTCTTGTTTTGAGAGTTTTTCCGCTGCTTTTATTGCTTCTTGGACTGCGGTTCCTGTTGCTATTATTGTGCAGTCTTTTCCTGCTCGCATTATCTCTACTCGGCCGAGCGTGAATGGTGTTTTTTTGTTTGTTGCGTGTTCTTTTTCTGTTGCTAGTTTTATGTAGACTGGCGCTTTTATTGTTGCGGCTGCTATTGTTGCTTTTTTTGCTTCGTAATAGTCTGCTGGCGAGATGATTATGATGTTTGGTTGTGTTCTTAGTATTGCTATGTCGTTGTTTTCGTCTGCTATTTTGATGTTTGTGTTTTCCTGGCATATGGCTTTTGTCTGGTCCCAGTTTTTTCCTGCCGTTGGGCAGGTGTTTGCGAACGGTATTTTTCCTTCCATTGCCATTCCTGTTGCTATTCCCATAATGTTTTGTTCTGAGGAGATTTTTACGAACTTGTTTGGGTGTTCTTTTGCGAACTTGTTTGTTCTCGTGCCTAGTACGATTATTTCTTTGTGTTTTGTTATTTCCTGGAGTGCTTCCTCGTATCCGTCTTTTATTGTTTTCATATTTGGTTCATAGCTTTTTCAGCTTCCTCTTTTGTTGGTTTTTTGTCGTACCATTCTGTGTTGTTTTCCATGAATGTTCCTTTTCCTGGTATCGTGTGTGCTATTATTGCTGTTGGCTTGTTGCTTTTTATGTTTAGTGCTTCTGTTAAATGTTTTGTGTTGTGCCCGTCTACTTCTATTACTTCCCAGCCGAATGCCTCTATTTTTTGTCTTAGTGGCTCTATGTCAAGGTAGCCTTCTGCTTCCATGTTGTTTCTGTCTATTATTAGTGTTATGTTGTTTAGTTTTTGTTTTCCTGCGAGCATTATTTCTTCCCAGCTGGTTTCTGCGTCTGTTATTATGCAGTATGTGTGGTGTTTTTTTCCTTCTATTTTTGCTGTTATCGCGCTTCCTATTGCGTTGCTTAATGCGTGCGGTGTTCCTTTTGGCAGTTCTGATGGCTCGTATATTTTTTTCTTTGCGTAGTATCCTGCGTGTGCAAGTGTTGTCTGCCACGCCGGTGTTAGTTTGTCTGATACGAATACTCTGTCTCTTTCTTCCCATTTTGGCTGTCTTGGGTTGTGTTTTATTGTGTTGAAGTATAATGCTGCGAATATGTCTGCTGAGCTGAGGTTTACTGCTGGCAGTCCCCCTTTTATTGAGATTGTTTTGATTATGTCTCTTCTGATGTTTTCTACTTGCATCTTTTTATCAGCTCTTTGTATGCTTTTTTTGGGTCGGGTGCGTCGGTTACTGCGCTGCTTGCGACTGCCCAGTCTGCTTTTGCTGCGAGTCTGCAGGTTTTCAGATTAATTCCTCCATCCACGCCAATAGATATTATGGGATTGCATTTTCTTATCTCTGCAATTTTTCTTAATGGTGCTTTCATCATTGTTTGCCCGCTGTATCCGGGATGTACTGTCATTATCAAGGCTGTGTCTGCGTGTATTAGTGCGTGCTTGTCTACTTTTGTTTCTGGATTGAACGCAATGCCTGCTTTCATTCCGTTTAGTCTGATTTCTTCGAGTGTTTCGACTAGTTTTTTGGTTGCTTCTTGGTGTATGATGAGTTCTTTTGCTCCTAGTCTTGCGTATGTTTTGATGTATTTGTGCGGCTTGTACGCCATCAGGTGTACTCCGAATTCCATTCCCAAGAAAATGTCTGCATTTTCTGGGCCCAGAGAGCTACGCTCTCTTGGGTTTGGGAGTGCTTTCTTCAGCGTCTGTGCTTGTATTGTTTTGTTTCTTACAAATTTGCCGTCCATTATGTCCAGGTGTACTTTTTTCGCCCAGCTTAGCCTGCTGAGTGCTTCTTTCAGTTCTTTCAGCGTGTGGACTAGTATTCCTGGTCTTATTTCCATTCTAGCCTCCTTATTTTCTCGATTCTTCTTTTGTGTCTTGGTTTGTTTGAGAATGGTGTTTTGAGCCAGGTTATGGCTATTTGTTCTGCTTGTTTTTTTGTTAGCATCCATCCGCTTAAACATAAAACATTTGCATCGTTGTGTTCTCTGCTTAGTTTTGCTAGTTTTGTGTTCCAGATTGGTACTGCTCTTATTCCTTTGATTTTGTTTGCTGCGATGCAGATTCCTTCTGCGCTTCCGCAGATTAGTATTCCCATTCCTTCTTTCTGCACGGCTTTTGCGACTTTTGCTGCATAGTCTGGGTAATCATCTGTTTTGACTAGTTTGTATGCGCCCCAGTCTTTTACTTCATATCCTTTTTTTTGCAAAAACTTTTTCAGGTGTTCTTTTAGCTGGAATCCTGCGTGGTCTGCGCCTATATGGACTATCATGTCATCAGACCCCCTATTCTATTAAGAATTAATGTAGTTATTATTAACACCACCAGATAAAGTATTGCGATGCTGATTGCCGCCCAAATCATCGGCTTATATGTTTTTTCTTTCCACCTTAGTGCGTAAATTGGTGCATATAATCCGATGAATATCAGCAGCAGGCTTAGTAGAATTTTTCTATCTGGTATTTCTGTGGCAAAATTCGCTATTTGTGTTCCTGCTCTGAGACTGAAAATTTCTTTTAATACATTTATTATAGAGCTAATGGCTATTTGAACGATTGCAGCTGGAATAAATAACATATTTGTTTTTGTAATTATTTCATCGAATGTTTCTTTTTTGAAAGTCAAGTATAGCATGCAGCCTAGTATTGCATACGATATTATTTGGCCTATTGTTCCAACTGGCTCAAAAATTATGAGCGAAAATAAAATAGCTGTTATGATTGTATATGCGATTGTGTGTGAAAATTTCATTTGTTCACCTCTTGTCTCCTGCTTTTTCACTGCTTCCGAACGTTTTTATTCTGTGTTCGACTACTTGTTGTATTAAGTCTCGTGCCGGCGAGAGTATGTTTCTTGGGTCAAAGTCTTCTGGGACTTCTGTGAGGAATTTTCGTACTGCCGCATCAAATGCCAGTCTTAAGTCTGTGTCTGTGTTTACTTTGTTTATTCCGTTTCTGACTGCAAGGCTTATCTGTTCGTCTGGAACTCCTTCTGGCTTGCCGAGTTGTGCTCCGTATCTTGCTGCTTGTGTTACCAGCCATGCCGGCACTCCTGACGCGCCGTGCAGGACTAATGGCATGTTTATTCTTTGTTTGATTGTTTTCAGTAAATGGATATCCAGTCTTGCGTTTCCTGAGAACTTGTATGCTCCGTGTGATGTGCCTATTGCGATTGCTAGTGCGTCTATTTTTGTTTTTTTGACGAATTCTACTGCTGCGTCTGGGTCTGTGTAGATTATCTCTCTTGCTATTATTTTTTCTTCTGCTCCGCCTATTGTTCCCAGCTCTGCTTCAACGCCTATTCTTTTGGCGTGCGCCCATTTTACGACTTTTTGCGTGTTTTTAATGTTCTCGTCTATTGGCAGGTGGCTTCCGTCGTACATTATGCCTGTCCATCCTGCTTTGATGCATTTTTTTATTATGTCCATGTCTCTTCCGTGGTCTAAATGCAGTGCTACTGGCACTTTTTGTTTTGCTGCTGTGTATACTATTGCTTTCAGGTAGTCTATCCCTGCATATTCTATGGCTCCTTGTGATGTTTGTAGTATTACTGGTGCGTTTTGTGCTGTTGCTGCGTTCATTATGCCTTGGCAGATTTCCATGTTGTTGATGTTGAACGCGCCTACTGCATAGTTTTCCTTGTTTGCCTTGTTTAGTATTTGTTTTAGTGTGACTAACATTGTCTCACCTCCGAGACCTTGCATGCGTTTTTCGCTTTTTTTGCAAGTTCTTTTCTTGTTAGTAGTTTGTTTGTTGCTCCGTAGTGTTGTATTACGCTGATGGCTTGTGCTGCTCCCCATTTTAGTGCTGTTTTTGTGTCTTTTCCGAGTATTGTTGCTGATAGGAACGCGCTTGCGAATGAGTCTCCTGCTCCTGTTGGGTCTGTTACTTTGACTTTTTTTGGTGTCATTGAGTATGTTTTTTTGCCGTCGTATGAGTGAGCTCCTCTTGGCCCGTCTGTTATTACTACCATTGGGACTTTTTGCTGGAGTTTTTTGAGGAGTGTGGGCATTTCTGCCATTAGTCCTGTTACTGCTTGTGCCTCTTCTTTGTTTAGGATCAGTATGTTGCACGCGTCAAGTATTGGTTTGAGGTATTTCATCCCTTTTTCTGCTAAATACAATGAAGGATTGAACAATACTTTGATTTTGTTTTTCTTTGCGTATTGTGCTATTTTGTCTTGTGTTTTATGGCTCTGTCCGAGCATTGTTGCGAGGTAGAACCATTTTGTCTGCAGTTTTTTCCATGGTACTTCTTTTGGTTTTAGTTTGTCGTTGTTTCCTTTGTATGTTAGTATTGTTCTGTCTTTTTGGAGTCCTGTTATTATGATTGAGTAGCCTGTTTGTCCTTTTTCTGTTGTTCCCATGAATGTTATTTTTTCTTTTTGGAGTTCTTTTTTGATTGTTTCTGCATTTCTGTCTTTGCCCATTTTTGATATGAGTGCTGTCTTGAATCCTAGTCGCGAGAATGATACTGCTGTGTTTACCCCTCCGCCTCCTACTTCTGTGTGGATTGCGTTAAGGAGTATTTTTGAGCCTATCGGCATGCATACGTCTACGTGTTTGTGTATTTTTTCGAATTCCAGGTCTTTGCTTTTGCTGGATACAAAAACATCCAGTGACGCGCTTCCTACGCATATTATTTCGTGTTTCATTTTTTTCACCCCATTAGCACTAGTATTGTTACTGCCGCTCCTACTACTAGTCCGAATATTATGTATGATGCTATGGTTACGGCTGAATAGTGGGTTGGTTTTACTTCGTGAACGTATATTTCTGGCTTGTTTGTTGTCAGGTGCAGTTTTGTTTTGTGCGGTGTCTTGATTACTGTTTTTTCCTGTGTGAGTTTTAGCGGTGTTACTTTTCTTGTTTTGACTATGTTTTTTGTTTCTGCAAGGTTCAGCGTTGTCACGTTTTTTGTGCGTATTATGCTTGGTTTTGGTTCTTCTTTTTTTGGTGTTTTTGTGAGTTCTTGTATGTGTCTTTCTATTATTGCGTTTGTTCTTTGCTGGCTTTTTGTGGTTCTCAGCAGTGTTGCCAGTTTTTTGTCTTTTATGCAGTGTTCTGTCCAGTTTGCAAAGTCGTTTTTTGTGTTGTTTACGTGATGATTGAATGTTTCTTCACTCATTCTTTTCAGTTCTCTGCCTAGTTCGATGATGTTTTTTACTGATTTACCGTCTTTGAGCCAGAACGTGTGTTCAGGCTTTACGTTTTGCAGCATTTTCTTTTGTCAGCTCTCTCACAAGGTGTTTTAGCAGTGCTCTTTGTGTGTCTATTCTGTGGTGTATGTGTCTTATCTCTTCTGCGAGTGTTTTTTCTCCGAACACGTCGTTTATCCAGTTTGCAAAGTGGTTGTGTGTTTCTGTTACGTAGTGTTTGAATGTTTCTTCTGTCATTGTTTCCAGTTCATCTATCAGCTCGTATACGCTTCTTATTTTTCTGCCGTCTTCTAGGTAGAAGCTGTATTTTTCCGGCGCTTTGCCCAGTGTTTTCTTTATTATTGTGACTTTTATTCTGGGTTTTCTTCGTTTTATTACGTGTTTTGGTTTTGTTTTTTTTGCAGTTTTTGATATTTTGCGTTGTGGTTTTCCTCTTTTCATGATTTCACCTCTCTAATCAAATTTTTAATTGACTGGAATATTCCTGGTCTTGCTTTTGCTCTTTGTGCAAGGTCTTGCAGCACGTTCATGTATGTTATGAAGCACTCGTATGGTGTTTCGTATGGGTTGAAGTATTTGTGTACGTCTCCGTCGTTGAAGTATTTGGTGCACATGTAGTAGAAGTGGTCGCTTGTGGTTAGTTTTCTCCATTTTTCTATTAGTTCTCTGTCGCCTGTTGAGAAAACCTCGTTTTTCAGCTTGTATAGCTGGGCGTGTGCTGCTTTTTGTATTTTGTTTCCCAGCCATGCGCTTGTGTCTCTTTCCATGTCTGCCCAGCTTATTGTGTTTGGCGCGTCGATTTCCTCTTTTGGTTTTATTTTTAGGAGTTCGCTTGGCTGGTGGAAGCTTATGTTGTGTTTTTTAAGTTCTTTTGGCAGGTGTTTTAGGAAGTTGAATATTCCTGTGTCTTCCCATTGGTGTTCTCCGAATGTTTCGTAGTCCATGAACAGGTTTACTGTGTCTCCGAGTATTGGTGCTATCCATCCTGCGTATTTGTCTGCTGTTAATGGGTGCTGGTTCCATTGTTTGTTTGAGAATCTGAATGCTATGTCGTCTGATAGCCTGTAGTTTTTCAGTAGTAGTTTGATGTTTGTTCCTGCTGCTTTGTAGATGTGGTTCGGGCTTCTCCAGCCTAGTATTCCTTCCCATCCTTCTGCCAGCACTGCTTTGAATCCTAGTCGTTCTGCTGTCTTGGCTAGTTCGTTGTTGTAGATTAGTTCTGTGTTTCTGAATATTTTGGGTTTTTGGTTAAAGTGTTGTTTGATTAGTTTTTGGTGGAGTTTTATCTGGTGCCTGAATTCTTCTTTGTCCTGCAGGAAGCTTAATGAGTGGTGGCTTGTTTCTGTTAGGAATTCTACTCTTCCTGTTTCTGCGAGTTCTTTGAAGCTTCTTAGCACGTTTGGCGCGTATTTTTCAAATTGTTCTATTGCTGTTCCTGTTATGCTGTATGCTGCTTTGAAGTCGTCGTGTTTTTTTATGAGCTGGCTTATGATTTGGTTTGTTGGCAGGTAGCATTTTCTTGCTATTTTTTGCATTATTTCCTTGTTTTTCTTTTCGTCGAAATAGTTTGCGTGCCTGCCTATGTCAAATAGTGTGTACTTGTTTATTCTGAAGGGCTGGTGTACTTGGAAGTATAGGCATATGTTTGTCATTTTATTCTTTGGTAGACCTCCTTTATTTTTCTTGCTGGCTCGTCCAGGTTGAATTTTTGTGCTTCTCTTGTTCCGTGTTCTTTTAGTTCTTCCTGCAATGCTGTGTGTCTTAGCACGTTTACTATCATGTCTGTCATTTTGTTTAGGTCCCAGAAGTCTGTTTTTAGTGCGTTTTTGAGCACTTCTGATACCCCGCTTTGTTTGCTGATTAGTACTGGTGTTCTATTTTTCAAGCTCTCTAGTGCTACTAGTCCGAATGGTTCTGATACGCTTGGCATTACGTACAGGTCTGCTGTCTGGAATGCTTTGTGTACGTCTTCTCCTGATAGGGCGCCGGTGAAGATTACTTTGTCTGTTATGCCTAGTTCTGCTGTTCTGTTTATCATTCTTGGAAGCATGTCGCCGTCTCCTACGATTACGAATTTTGTGTTTGGTTCGTGCTCTAAGACTTTTTTTGCGACTTCTATGAAATAGTCCGGTCCCTTCTGAATTGTTACTCTTCCCAAGAATAGGACTGTTTTGTCTTTTTTCTCTGGTTTGTAGTTCATTGTTGGTGCTTCGTCTATTCCCCAGTGTACTACTTGTATTTTGTCTGGGTGTATTTTGTAGTGTTTGATGATGTTTTTTTTGCTGAAGTGCGAGTTTGTTATGATTATGTCTGCTTGGTCTAGTCCTTGCCATTCTATGTGGCTTATTCTGTGGTCTGGGTTGTCTGCTGTTCTGTCGAATTCTGTTGCGTGCAAATGCATTATGAGTGGTTTTTTGCTGGCTTTTTTTGCGTTTATTCCTGCTTGATATGTCATCCAGTCGTGGCAGTGTATTATGTCGTGGGGTTCTGTTTTTGCTATGTGTTTTGCTATTTGCGCGTATCTTTGGACCTCTTGGTATAGGTCTTTGCCGTAGACTTGTTTTTTGTTGCTTCCCCAGGTGTAGTATTGTTCTTCGTAGGATGCTGAGGTCATGTAGGCTTTTAGCGGGCTGTCTATTGTTTTGATTTTGACATTTTTTGCTATGTTTGATGCTCCGATTAGTTTTACGAATTTTGCTTTTGCTCCTTCTGGTGTTACCGGCATTACGAATGTTACCTCGACGTTTTGTTTTGAGAGTGCTTTTGTGAGTCCGTAGCACGCCGTGCCTAGTCCTCCGCTTTTGTATGGCGGGAATTCCCATCCGAACATGAGCACTTTTAGCTTGCTCATTTTCCCGCCTCCTTTAGCTTGTAGATTTTGACGTATTGGCTGATGAGTACTGGTTCTACAAGCCCTTTGCCTATCAGATAAATCAGGTGGTTGTCGACTGTTCTCCAGGTTAGCCCTGTTGCTTGTGAGATTTCATTTACTGTTTTCTGTCCTTTTGTGAGTTCTTTGAGTATGAGTTTTCTGATTTCACCAAACTTTTTCTTTGGAGCTCTCTTCACAAGCTACTTTTTAGTATACTGGTATTTAAATGTTATGCTTATCATGACTATATGATAATTCTATTTTAGATATATTAATAGCCTTAAATAGACTTACGTTATGCTTATAATTTAAAGATTTATTAAGAAATTGTTATTATCTTCTACAAACGCCGTTTTCGCAGCCTCTGTGGCACGCGTATTCTTCTATGTATCCTGGCATGCTTATATCTGCATGGCATTGTCCTTCAAGCAGTCCGTCTTCTTCTGACAGTCCTTTCTTTGAGGTGTATTGTTTGTTTTTGTATAGCGCGAAATCTCTTAGGCACACGTCTGTAAATTCTATGATTGTTGAATCGAGTTTTACTCGTGTGGTTGTTCCTTGTCTCAGGTGGTCGTCTCCGTCTGAATCTATGCATTGATCGGTTTTAAGGTCTGAAGGATATCTTAATAGGTAAGAATCTGCTATTTCTCTTTCTACAAAGTCAGGGATGTAAGTTTCTACATATATTAGGAAGTTTCCGCTGGTCCATACTGCTGCTCTGTGGTTGTCTTGGTTTAGGTATATTGCAATGGTGTGTCCTTGATGTCTTGATGTTCCTAGGTTTATTATGTCGTAGAACTCTGATTTCATTACAACGTCTAGTTCTTCTCGTGTTGAGAATTTGAAGACGTGTACAAGTACTGTGATGTCTGACTGGTATAGTGCGTCGTATCTTTCTGCTGGTATTATGCTGAAGTTGTCGTAGATTGCGTCTGTTAGTGTTAGCGTGAATGTTTTTCCTGGTTTTACTATGTATGTGTTTATGTTGTCGTGCAATGGCGGTCTTGCTGGCTGTTCAATTATTATTGGTGGTTGATGAACAGGTTCAGGTGTTATCTCTGGTTGTGTTGTTTCTTCTTGTATTTGTGTGCATGAGATCAGCAGCAATAACAGGATTATTTTTTTCATGATGTTCTTTGATATTTTCCCATCAGCACTGCTTCTTTTAGGATGTGTCCTTTCATTGCAGATTCCAGTGCTTTTTTGTCTGAACCTGCGGGTAAATCAAGCATTGTGTCGAGAGCGTATAGTTTGAAATAATATCTGTGTGTTCCTGATGGCGGGCATGGTCCGCCGTAGCCTGTTCTTCCCCAGCTGTTCTTGCCAGGGGTGCCTATGTCTTTGTCGATTTTTTTTGTGTTTGGCGGTATGTTCCATTGTATCCAGTGGTCCCAGGTTCTCATTGGCGCGTCTGGATCGTCCATTATTAAAGCCAGTGATTTTGCTTCTGCCGGCACTTCAGAAATCTCCAAGGCAGGTATTTTGTCCTGCCCGTCGCAGGTGTATTCTGAAGGGATCTGTCCTTTATGTTCGAATGCAGATTTAATTTTCATTTGGCATAATCCGCCAACAGGTTTTTTATCGTCATTATTCCTACTGGTTTGTTGAATTGTACTAGTATTATGTTTGATACGTCATTTTTTTGCATCATTTCTACTGCTTCTGGTATTTTTGTGCTTGGTTTTGTTGAGCATATTGATTTTGTTGTCATCCAGTTCTTTAATGGCAGGTTGAGCATGTTTTCTTTTTCTCCTGTGCCGTATCCTGAGCGTTTTCCTTTTTGATGGCTTGCCGCTCTGGGTATTTTTTGTGTGTGTAGGTCCCAGAATTGGGCATTTTTTAGTATGTCTGCCATTGCCACCATTCCTTCCAGTTTTCCTTCTTTGTCGACTATTGGCAGGTGGTCTATGTCGTTTCTGTTCATTTTTTGTATTGCTTTCATTAATTGGTCGTTTGATGTTGCTACTATTACTTCTTTGCTTGCTAGTTCTTCGCATCCTAGATTTTTGTAGGAGTCTGCAATGTGATTTATAACGTCGTGTGCGTCTACTATTCCAATTACTTTGTTGTTTTTTATTATTGGTAGTATGTGTGTGTCTGCTGTTGCTAATAGTCTGCATATCTCTTTTAGTTCTGTTTGTGGTGTTAATGTTGGTACAAAGAATGGTACTTTTGATTTTGACCTTTTCTTGAGTATGTTTGCTATTTTCATTATGTCTGGTCTTATTCTGCTTGTCAGCAGGAATCTTTTTGCTATGAGTCCTTTGTATTTGCCGCCTTCAAATACGAGTGCGTAATACATTTTTTTGAGTCTCATTTTTCCAAGCATTGATGAGATTGTGTCTTTAAGTTCTACAGAAACATAGTTTGTTTGCATTAGATCTTGTGCTGTTGGCATATTATCACCTTTTTTAGTATTGTTTGATTATTTTCTTTTTAATCTTTTCTCGTTAACTATATATATTTGTTATTATTGCGGTTTATTGATGGTTGAATATTATCTTCTGCCTGAAAAAGAGGTTTTTGCCCAATTGAAGTGTTCTGATAAGGGTTTGTCTAGTGATGAGGCTGCTGAGCGTTTGAAAGTTTACGGTCGGAATATGATTCATGAGGCTGAGAAGGTTCATCCTTTGCTTATTTTTCTTGAGCAGTTTAAGAGCCCTCTTGTCTGGATTCTTCTTGCTGCCATGGTTATCTCTTTGGTTGTTCAGGAGTATGTTGATTTTACGGTTATAGCTGTTATCGTTGTTCTGAATGCTATTCTTGGTTTTGTTCAGGAATATCGTGCTGAAGAGGCAATCGAAGCTTTGAAGAAGATGATTTCTTTGAAGGCTACTGTTTTGCGTGATGGCGAGCCTCGTGATGTGCCTGCTGAAGAGGTTGTTCCTGGCGACATTCTTATTCTTGATACTGGTGATAAGATTTCTGCTGATGCTTTTTTGCTCGAGGGTGTTAATCTTCAGACGCAGGAGGCTGCTTTGACTGGTGAGAGCGTGCCTGTTAAGAAGGAAGTCGGGGTTTTGAAGAAGGAGACTGCTGTTGCTGACCGCGACAATATGGTTTTTTCGAGTACAGTTATTACTAACGGTCACGGCAGGGCTGTTGTTACCGGCACTGGTATGTCTAGTGAGATTGGAAAGATTGCAAAGCTTATTCAGGAGGCTGAGCCTGAGCCTACTCCTTTGCAGAAGACTTTGAAGAAGCTTGGATTGTACATAGGCGCTCTTGTTATTATTATCGCGATTATTGTTTTTGTTGTTGGTTTGCTTAAGCTTGACCAGCCTGTTACTGCTGTTTTGCTTACTGCTATTGCTTTGGCTGTTGCTGCTATTCCTGAGGGTCTGCCTGCTGTTGTTACTGTTGGCTTGTCTCTTGGTGTTCAGCGTCTTGCGAGGAAGAATGCTCTTGTTCGTAACCTGCCGAGTGTTGAGACTCTTGGCGCTTGCAGCGTCATTTGTTCTGATAAGACCGGCACGTTGACTCATAATGAGATGACTGTCCGCAAGTTGTATGTTAATCGTCAGACTGTTGAGATTGCTGGCAGCGGTTATTCTCCTGAGGGTTATTTTTCTAAGGATTCCAAGTCTTTTGAGTTGTTGTTGCGTATTGGTGCTTTGAATAATAATGCTCAGCTTAAGCTGGAAAATAATGCTTGGCAGGTTATTGGTGATCCTACTGAGGCTGCTTTGCTTGTTAGTGCCAAGAAAGGCAAGCTTGATGTTGAGAAGCTTCATGATGGTTTCCCTCGCGTTGGCGAGCTTGAGTTTAGCAGTGAGCGCAAGCGTATGACTACTTTTCATAAGGCTGGCAAAATTAAGGTTGCTTATACAAAAGGCGCTCCTGAGGTTGTTCTTGGATTGTGCAATAAGATTTTGATTAATAATCGTGTTGAGCGCCTGACTAAGAAGGAGAAAGAGTCTATTCTGGCGCAGAATGAGAAATTTGCGAATTCTGCTTTAAGGGTGCTTGGTTTTTCTTATAAGGAATTGACTGGTATTGATTCCAAGGAGCCTGAGAAGGAGATGGTTTTTGTTGGCTTGCAGGCTATGATTGATCCTCCTAGAAGGGAGGTTAAGGATGCTGTTGAGAAGTGCAGGACTGCTGGCGTTAAGGTTGTCATGATTACTGGAGACCATATCACTACTGCTGAGGCTGTTGCCCGCGAGCTTGGCATTCAGGGCAAAGCTATTACTGGTCTTGAGTTGGACAAGCTTGAGGATCTTGCCGGTATTGTTGATGATGTTGCTGTTTACGCGCGTGTTAATCCTGCTCATAAGCTGAAGATTATTGAGGCCTTGAAGGCTAAGGGGCATATTGTTGCTATGACTGGTGATGGTGTTAATGATGCTCCTGCTTTGAAGAAAGCTGATCTTGGTATTGCTATGGGTATTACCGGTACCGATGTTGCTAAGGAAGCTAGTGCGATGATTCTTGCTGATGATAATTTTGCCAGTATTGTTCGTGCTGTTGAGGAGGGTAGAAGAATTTACGATAATATTCAGAAGTATCTTGCTTACTTGCTTGGCTGTAATGTTGGTGAGGTGCTTGTGATTCTGACTTCTATTCTGCTTGGTTTGCCCCTGCCCTTGATTGCTATTCAGATTTTGTGGGTGAATCTTGTGACTGATGGCCTGCCTGCTTTGGCTCTTGGTGTTGATCCTGCCGAGCCTGGCGTTATGAACAGGCCTCCGAGAAAGCCTCGTGAGAACGTTTTTAGGGGTATTGAGCATTATCTTTTTATTTTCCCGTTGATATTGGCTGTTGCCTCTATTTGGTTGTTTGATCATTATTTGCAGTTTGGTTTGGAGAGGGCTCAGACTGTTGCTTTCTCAACTCTTGTGGTCTTTGAGTTGTTTGCAGCGTTGAGCTGCCGCTCTTTGCACAAGCCGATTTTTGCTGTTGGTGTTTTCAAGAATTGGTGGTTGTGGCTTGCTTTGTTGATGTCTTTTGGTTTGCAGTTGTTGTTAATCTATGTTCCTTTTTTCCAGAATATTTTCCGCTTGGAAGCTCTTTACGTGTTTGACTGGATTCTGGTGTTTGCTGCTGGTTTTGTTGGCTTTGTCTATCTTGAAGTTCACAAGTTTTTCGTCAACAGGTGATTTATTTTCTTCTTTTTTTGTCTATTTCGTATGTTTCTAGCTCTTGCAGTGCTGTTGTTTCTATGCTTGCTATGCACAGCACAAGTCCTGCTACGTTTACCAGAAGTCCGAACGCGAATGGAAGGAATGCTTTTGTTTCTGCGAACATCCATACCATGTCTGCGAGTGCGAGTGCGAAGAACAGCATTGTGAACGGGTATGCCCATTCTAGTTCTATCCATAGTCCGAATATTATGCCTGCTGTAAGTATTATTCCTATTAGTATTAGTACGAGTTGTACTGCGTAGCCTGTTTTCAGGTATGATTCAAGCACTAGTGCTGTCAGCAGGCTTAGTCCTAACAGTATTATTGTTACGATGAATTTTATGTCTTCCAGTCTCATTTGTATCCCTCCTTTGGTTGTTTTTTCCTATTTACACCATCTTAATATATTTTTCTATTGTGGAGGAGTAACAGGTTGGTGATAACTTTTGATAGAAACCTTTATGAAATAGGAAAAATTTTCAATGTCAGAGGTGATATCATGGGTAAGCTTGAGAGTGTTGTTGTTGTCCTGATTGTTGCTTTTGCTCTAATTGGTATTTTCTTTATGGTTAAGGGTGCTGGCTGGGCGGCCAAGTATTATATTGATGTTTCTCCTGGTGAGACTTTGATGTTTAAGCCGGGTTTGACTTATGTTTTGAATCATCCTGATGCTGGCAGGTTTAAGATTAGGGTTGTTGAGGTAAGGGATGATTCTGTTGATGTTGTGCTTCAGGCTTTCAAGGGAGAGGGCAAGGCGGCTCCTGTTACTATTTCAGTAATGAAGCCTGGTTCTTATGGCGGCGCTCAGATTAATTTTGTTGAGAAGACTCCTGGCGGGTTTGTAAGATTGTCTTTTGCATAATTTTAAATATTTCTTCTTTTGTTTTCGTTTTTTATGTATGATCTTGTCATTGTTGGCGCGGGTCCTGGCGGTCTGACTTCTGCTATTTATGCCGGCAGGAAGAAGATGAAATGCGTTCTTGTTACTGGTTTTAATGTTGGCGGTGAGACTAACAAGACAAATAATATTGAGAATTATCCTGGTTTTGAGGGTCCTGGTGCTGAGCTTATGCAGAAGTTTTTTGATTCTGCCAAGAAGTGGGGTTGTGAGATTGTTGAGCACATGGTTGTTAAAATCACTAAGCCCAAGGATTTTATTATTGAGCTTGATGATGGCAAAAAGCTTGATTCCAAAACTGTTATTTTGTGTTATGGCCGTGAGAGGCGCAAGCTTGGTGTTGTTGGCGAGGACAAGTTTCTCGGCAGGGGCTTGAGCACTTGCACTACTTGTGATGCTCCTTTGTTTTCGAATAAGGATGCTGCTATTATTGGCGGCGGCAACAGCGCGGTTGAAGGCGCTCTTGAGCTTGCTTCTATAGCAAATAAGGTGTATCTTGTACATAGGAGGGACCAGTTCAGGGCTGACGAGGTTACTGTTGAGCTTGCTAAAAAGAATCCTAAGATTGAGCTTGTTTTAAGCTGTGTTCCTGTTGAGATTAAGGGCGACAAGTTTGTCTCTGCTCTTGTTGTTGAGAATGTTAATTCCAAAGAGAAGCGAGAGTTGCCTGTTCAGGGTGTTTTTAGTGAGATTGGCTGGGAGACTAAGACCGAGCTGGTTTCTGGTCTTGTTGATACTAATCCTGCTGGCGAGATTGTTGTTGACCAGTTTTGCAGGACCAAGACCCCTGGTTTGTATGCCTGCGGGGATTTGACCAATATGTTGTACAAGCAGACTGTTATTGCTGCAGGCATGGGTGCTGTTGCAACGTTGGATGCTTATCGGTTTTTGACTGGCAGCGTTACTGAGTATTCCAAATGATTTAAATAGTATTTTTGCTTTTTTTTGTTCATGGAAAAGACTTTTGCTTTTTTTATGATGGTTGCTGTTCTTGCTATTCTTGTTTTTCTTCTTTCTTCTGTTGAGGGCAGGACTGGGGGCGGCTGTCAGTGTCATTATATTGGCAAGTGCTCGTATGATGCCCAGAATTTTAGTTACAGGTATTATTTTTGCGGGAATTGTCCTGCTTATAGCGGCTGGCGTTTGTATGATAATTGTGAGAACGTTAGAATTCCTCTTGAGTCAGTTCCTTGAGCAGTCCTTTCTTTCTTAATACGTCTATTTGTAATGGTCTGTACTTGTAGACTACGTCTCCTTTTTCGTCTCCGCCCAGCTCCCATGGCTCTATTAGGAGTATGTCTCCTTCTCTGACCCATAGTCTTCTTTTTAGTCTTCCTGGTATTCTGCAGATTCTTGTTTTGCCGTCCATGCACCTGACTTTCATTCTGCTTCCGCCCACTCTTTCTTCGCATAATCCTAGAACTTGTTTTTCTCTTGGTATTGGCGTTCTTCGTATTTCTTCCTGTTCTTGTTGCTGTTGTTGTTCTAATTCTTCTTTCTTGCTCATCTTCGTCTATTTCTTCTGGGGGTGTTTATAAGTCTTTCCACTTCCCACTGGACATGTGTGCGTAACTGTTTTTAAGCTGTTTTTTTTGTTATTTATCATGTTGCAGGAATCCTTTGTAGTGTTGCCTGGTGTTCGTAGCCGGACTGAGTTGAAATTGTGGTCTCAAAATGTTCATTCTTGGGATGATTTTCTTGGCGCTGAAAAAATCAAGGGAATAAGCGCTGCGAGAAAAGATGTTTTTGATTGGAAGCTGAGGGAGTTCAAGCAGCATTT
>JAHWHB010000024.1 GCA_019323575.1 Candidatus Woesearchaeota archaeon | reverse complement strand
CCGAATAGTGCTACTATTGCGATTATGCCTAAGAATACCATTGATATTTTTGTCTGTCCTTTCATTTTAAAAAAAAATTAAAATTTTATTGTGGGAATGGGAATGTTTTTGCGCCTACCCAGCATACTGGGACTTCTTTTCCGTTTATTGTTACTGATGTCCACTTGTATTTTGCTGTGCTTGTTGGTCCGTAGACTAGTTTTGTTAGTATTAGTTCTCTGTTGAGGTCTTCGCTGCTTTTTCCCGGCATTGTTTGTTCTGCGCCTACGCTGTTCATGTACATGTACATGTCTCCGCCTAGTTTTCCTATGTAGTCTTTTGTTGGTCTTGGTTCTGCTGAGCTGCTTGGCGGGTACATTCCTGTTGCTTGTGATGTTCCTGCTTTGTTTGGCACTGCGTATGCGTTGTATAGGTCGTGTGGCACTCCGATTCCTGCCAGCATTAGGTCGTTTTCGCATCCGTACATGTCTTCTAGTGTTGCGAATCCGCTTCTTGATCCTTCAGCGTATTTTGCGCTTACTATGAATGCTGGTGTTCTTGTTCCTTGAGTGTTTATTGTTGGGTATGTTTGATAGTATGTGGAGGTTGGGTATGCTACTTCTGGCTGCATTGGAGTTCCTCCTCCGCCTCTCCATCTTATGTATTCTGGTGTCGGGTATACTTCTGATATTCCTAGTCCTGGCACTGTTTCTGTTCCGTATGTGCTTCCTATTGATAGGTCTGTTAATAGTGCTCCTTCTGGTTCGCTTGCTCTTGTGAACAGTAATACTAGTCCTATTACTGCTATGATTGCTACTACTCCTAGAATTACTAATCCGATTCCGATTTGGCCTCTTTTCATCTGAATACCTCCTTTTTAATGTGAATTATTGTTTATTACGAGAAAAGTGTATTTAAATTTATTGTTTCTCTGCTATCTCTTTTAGTATGTCTTGTATGAATTGTTCTGTTTTTACTGGTCCGGATACTTTGTTGTCTCTGGTTCTGATTTGTAATGAATTGGTTTGTTGTTCTTTTTCTCCGTAGACCAGTATGTAGTTGACTTGGTCTACTTGTGCGTTTCTTACTTTTTTGTTGATTGTTTCTGCTGTTGCGTCTAGTGTTGCTTTGATGTGGTGTTTTCTCATTTCTTCAACTAGTTTTTGTGCGTCTTTCTCAAACCTGTCTGCTACTGTTAATACTCTTACTTGTTCTGGTGATATCCATAGTGGAAACTTTCCTGCGTAGTGTTCTATCATCACTCCCATGAATCTTTCTAGCGTGCCTAATAGTGCTCTGTGTATCATTACGCTTGTGTGTTTTTTGTTGTCTTCTCCTTCATACTCTGCGCCCATGCGTAATGGCATTTGGAAGTCTAGTTGGCAGGTTGCGCATTGCCATTCTCTTCCGAGTACGTCTTTGACAAAGCAGTCTATTTTTGGCCCGTAGAATGCTCCCTCGCCCGGGGCGACGTCATAGGGTATTTTGAGTTCTTTTAGTGCGTCTGCTAGTGATTTTTCTGCTTGTTCCCAGAGTTCTGGCGCGCCCATTGCTTTGTCTGGTTTTGTTGAGAGTTTTGCTTTGTAGGGCATTTTGAATGTTTCTGTGTAGATGAATTTGATGAAGTCGAGCACTCCTTTGATTTCTTGTTTGATTTGTTCGGGTGTGCAGAATATGTGTGCGTCGTCTTGTGATAGTTTTCTTACTCTTGTCAGCCCGCCGAGTGTTCCTCTTACTTCGTTTCTGTAGAGGTAGCAGAAGTCTGCTATTCTTAGAGGTAAATCGCGATAGCTTCTTGTTTTTGATTTGAAGATTAGGACGTGTGATGGGCAGTTCATTGGTTTTAGTGAGAATTCTTCGTTGTCTACTTCTAGTGTAAACATGTTTTCTTTGAAGTGCGCCCAGTGTCCTGATTGTTCCCATAGTGCTTTGTTGAACATTTGGGGCGTGATGACTTCTTGGTAGCCTCTTTTCCAGTATTCTTCCCTGATGTATTTCAGTAGTTCGTTGTAGATTAGTGTTCCTTTTGGCAGGAAGAATGGGCTTCCCGGGCTCCATTCGTGTGTCATGAATAGTTCTAGTTTTTGTCCGATTTTTCTGTGGTCTCTTTTTTCTATTTCTTCTTGTAGTTTTTCGTGTTCGTGTAGTTCTTTTGTGCTTGGGAAGCTTATTCCGTAAATTCTTGTTAGCTGTTTGTTTTTTTGGTCTCCTTTCCAGTATGCTGCTGCTATTTTTGTGAGTTTGAATGCTTTGATGTATTTTGTTGTTGGCACGTGCGGTCCTTCGCACAGGTCTGCGAAGTCTCCTGACTTGTATGCAGTCAGCTTTAGTCCTTGTTTTTTGTACTCTTCCGCAAGTTCTGTTTTGTATTGGTTGTTTAGTTTTTTTACGTCTGCCATTGTCCATTCGATTCTTTCGAATGGGTGGTCTGCGTTAACTATTTCCTGCATTTTGATTTGTATTTTTTCAAAGTCTTCTGGCGTGATTTTCAAATCGTCAAAGTCGTAGTAGAATCCTTCTTCTACTGCCGGTCCGATTGTTGGTTTTGCTTCCGGGTAGAGTTGTTTTATTGCTTGTGCGAATATGTGTGCTGTGCTGTGCCTGAATACTTCTTTTCCTTTTTCGTCTGAGAACGTTAGTATTTTGATTTTTGAGTCTTTTTCTATTTCTCTGCTCAGGTCTCTTGTCTCTCCGTTTACTTCTATTGCTAGTGCTTCTTTTGCTAGTTTTCTGCCTATAGCTTCCGCTGCCTGCATTCCTGTGCTTTTGTCTGGCAGCTGCAAAACTTTGCCGTCTGGCAGTGTTAGTTTGAGCATACTAAATTGTTGATTTGTGTTGTTTAAAAATGTTTTGAACAAAAGTTTATAATATAGTGTTTTTATTTTTGTTTTTTATGGAAGTGCTTGATGTTGTTGATGAGAATGACAAGGTTGTCGGCAGCGCCTCTGTTGTTGATATTTATGAGAAGCGTTTGAATCATCGTATTGCTCATGTTTTGATTTTTAATGATAAGGGCGAGCTGTTGTTGCAGATGCGTTCTGCTAAGAAGAGGTTTTGTCCTGGCCACTGGGTTACTTCTGCGGGCGGTCACGTTAAGAAGGGTGAGAGTTATGAGGAGGCTGCCAAGCGTGAGTTGTTGGAGGAGATTGGTGTTGATGTTCCTTTGACTTTGATTCACGAGTCTCCTTACGATCATTATAAGATGCGTAAGTTTTTGAAGGTTTTTCGCGGTGTTTGCAATGGTCCTTTCAAGTTTAATGCTGATGAGGTTTCTGGCTGCAGGTGGTTTTCTGTTGCTGATGTTAAGGATATGGTTAAGAAGAACCAGCTTGTTCATCCCGAGCTTTCTCATATTATAGAAAGGCTTTATCCGTAACCTTTATAAACCACCTCTCTTGCCCTTGTTATATTCTGGACGATCATAAGACGTCCAAATAAGACCGTGAGGTCAAAACAATGGGAATACATGATGTTGATGCAACGCTTTTAATCATGCGTGTTGCTGAGGAACTGAAAAAGGATGCTAATATTAAGCCGCCAGCTTGGGCGCCTTTTGTTAAGACTGGTATGAACCGGGAGCGCCCTCCTGTTCAGGATGATTGGTGGTTTATCAGAAGCGCCGCTGTTTTGAGGAAGTTGTTCACTCTTGGCCCGGTTGGGACTCAGAAGTTGAGAGTTGTTTTTGGCGGCAGGAAGAATTGTGGTTATGCTCCTGATCGTTTTTATGCTGGTTCTGGCAATATTCTTAGGAAGATTTTGCAGCAGTTGGAAAAGGCTAATCTTGCCAAGCAGGTTGCTAAGGGTGTTCACAAGGGCAGGATTATTGCTCCTGCTGGTCAGAAGTTGTTGGAGGGTGTTGCTTCTCAGATTATGAAAGAGCAGGGTGTTGTTTTGCCTGCTGCTCCTAAGGAAGAGGTTAAGGTCGAGGCTGAGGTTAAAGAGGCTAAGCCTAAGAAGCCTCGTGCTCCTAGAAAGCCTCGCGCTCCCAGGAAGAAGAAGGTTGAGAAGTCAGAAGCTAAAGAAGAAGTAAAAGAAGAGGTTAAGGAAGAATCAAAATCAGAAGTTAAGGAAGAGGTTAAGAATGCCGAGCAATAAGCATCCAGCTAGGAAGAAGCGTTTGGTTAAGCGTATGCGTCAGACGCGTTGGGCTCCTTTTTGGACAGTTCCTAAAGCTTACGGCAAGGGCCGCAGGGTTCACCCTGGCAGGCATACTGCTGTTAAGAGAAGCTGGCGCAGGACTAAGTTGAAGGTTTAAGATGGAAAGAACTTATGTTGTTCCTTTGAGGAAAGGTTGGTTGAAGGCTCCGAAGTATAGGAGGGCGAAAAAGGCAGTTAATACTCTGAAAGAATTTCTTGTACGTCATATGAAGAGTGAGGATGTTCGTCTTGGCAGGTATCTGAATATGGAGCTGTGGAAGCACGGCATGAAGAATCCTCCTTCTAAGATTAAGGTTAATGTTTCTAAAGATGATAAGAATGTTGTGAAGGCTGAGTTGTTTGGCGCTCCTGTTGAGGAAGTTAAGAAGCCTGAGGAGAAGAAAGGCATTGTGAAGAAGATTGCTGAGAAGGTTTCTGGAAAGAAAGAGGAAAAAACCGAGGTTAAACCTGTTGAGAAAACAGAAGCTAAACCTGTTGAAAAGTCTGAAGTAAAACCTGCTGAGAAAGCAGAGGTTAAGCCTGCAGAGAAAAAGCCTGTGGAAAAAAAGCCTGCCAAGCCAAAGCCTGTTAAGAAGCCAGTAGAAAAACCAAAACCTGCTGAGCCCGCGAAAGCCTTATAATTGGTGGGTGTTAATTCTTTGTTATGGGAGTTTTGCCTTTTGAGAAAGTGAAGCGTGAAGTGCTTGTTAAGCGTGAGTGTTCTACTAATCCTAAGTTTGGTTGCAATCCTTTTGAAAGGCCTGTTGATGTGTTGATTAATTTTGGTGTTGTTGTTTTGAACAAGCCCAAAGGCCCTACCTCTCATATGGTTTCTGATTATGTGCAGAAAATTTTTGGTATTGACAAGGCAGGTCATGGTGGTAGCTTGGATCCTGGCGTGACTGGTGTTTTGCCTGTTGCTCTTGGCCGTGCTACTCGTGTTGTTGATGCTTTGTTGAAGGCCGGCAAGGAGTATGTTTGTATTATGCATTTGCATGATGATGTTGATAAAAAAGAATTGGAAAAAGCTTTGAAGGAGTTTACTGGCAAGATTTTGCAGCTGCCTCCTGTTAAGTCTGCTGTTGTCAGGCAGGAGCGTGAGCGCGAAGTGTATTATTTAGATATTCTTGAGATTGATGGTCGTGATGTTTTGTTTAGGATGGGTTCTCAGGCTGGAACTTATGTTAGAAAATTGTGTCATGACGTTGGTAAGCGTTTGAAGGTTGGCGCTCATATGTCTGAGCTTATTCGTACTAAGGCCGGTCCTTTTTCTGAGAAGGATTGGGTTACTTTGCAGGATTTGGAGGACGCTTTTGCTTTTTGGAAGGAAGAGAAGAATGATAAATTCTTAAGGTATTGTGTTAAGCCTGTTGAGTTTGCTGTTCAGCATCTTCCAAAGGTTTGGATTCAGGACAGCGCTGTTGATACTGTTTGTCATGGTGCTACTTTGAACGTGCCTGGTATTGTTAAGTTGGATTCTAGCATTGATAAGGATGATGTTGTTGCGATTATGACTTTGAAGGACGAATTGGTTGCTCTTGGTATTGCTGTTATGACTTCTGAGCAGGTTATGACTGAGCAGAAGGGTTTTGCTGTGAGAACGAATAAGGTGTTTATGCTTCCCGGTACGTATCCTAAGGAGAAATAATTATTTTTCTTCTGTTTTTTTCAAATCTTGTATGCAGGTAAAGTAGGGAGAAGTTCTTTTGCATGAATTTGAGTTTGGAAGGTATATGCACGTGCTGCAGTGAAGGATTGGTTTATCTGAATCTTGGGTTTGATTTTTGGTGTACATTCGCTGTTTATCTTCATTTACTTTCATTTTTTGAGAAATATTTCTGGCAGTGCCTGTCTGAATGGTACATTTGGTGGTAGCATGATGTGCTGCCTTTTTCTATTGGGCATCCTTTGCAGTTGTAAACTGTTTCAGGTAGCGCTGGTTTAAGGTCTTTTATTGAGACTTCGCAGCTTTGTTCGTTGTCTTTCATTTTAGCACCCAGTGGTATTCTGATGGTTCTGGTTTTGGAAATGTGTTGGGAAAAAGTGCACTTAGAGTTGGTATTCTTTCCATTGCAGACAGTTTCCCGTCAACAATCACCTGTCTGTAAATTGGAGATTTGTGGGAGTAATGTGAACGTGGTGTTGCGTCCCAAGCGTAATAATTGTGTATAACTTTGTCTTGACGGTCAAAATCATCAGGCATATGACAAGCTGCATCAGCAAAGGCATCCCTGACAAACCTGCTTGTTCCTTCTACCAGTATTCCTGGTATTGTGTGGTTTATCTTCTGTCCTATGTATGAATCGTTTATTTTTCGTCTTAGTTGTGATAAAGTCATTTTTGTCTTCACCTATACAATTATTAACGCTTTCTTAATATATAAACCTTTCGTTTATTGTGCCACTATTTAGTGACAACACGCCCCACAGAAAGTATTATATATTAGTATGACTTTTTCATACCTTATGGTAGAACTTAAATTGTCTGCAAGTGTTGGCGAGAAAGGCCAGGTTGTCATTCCCAAGCCGGTGCGTGATTTGTTTAGTATCGCTCCTGGCAGCGAGGTTGTTTTTTCAGTTCAGGATGACGTAATTGTTATTGAGAAGAAGAAGCCTCGTGATGCTTTGAATGAATTTTTTACTGCTGTTAAGGATAAGGTTAAGTTTCCTAAGCGCGTCGACTGGGATAAGGAATACGCGTCTCAGTTATGAGCGTTTATCTTGATGCTAATGTTTTTGTTTTTGCCTGTCTTGGCTCTGACGACGACCCTAGAACCGTTAAGGCAAAAGACCTGCTTTTGAGGGTCGCTGATGGAAAAGAGACTGGTTTTACTTCTTTGTTGACAATTGATGAGGTCGTCTGGGTTATTGTGAGGCAGAAAAAAGATAGGAAACTGGCTGTTGAGCAGGGCTTTCGCATTTTGCAGTTGCCCATTAAATTCGTGCCTTTGATTACTGCTATATCTTTGAAATCTTTGCGTTTGATGCAGAAATATTCCAATCTTAGTCCTAGGGACGCGCTTCATGCTGCCTCGTGTCTTGAGGTTAAGGCGGATAGTCTTGTTTCTGATGATGCTGATTTTGATTCGATTGCTGAAGTTGATGGGGTCAGGCTTGCCTGAACTCCACAAACTATTTAAATCAATATACTAAAAAGGATACTGAAAATATGCCATTATCTTTAGGACCGATAAATATAGGTAGCCCCGATGGTTTGTGGGCGTTGTTATTCTTAGTTCCGTTGATAATCTTGTATTTGATTCGTCCTAAGCCTAAGATGCTTGCTATTCCCAGTTTGATGTTTTTTTTGAGGTCTTCTGGCATGCGCCGTCTCAACAGTTTTTTGAGGCAGGTTACTCATGACTGGCTTTTCCTTATTCAGCTTTTGTTGTTGCTTGGTTTGGTTTTGACTTTTGCGCATCCTTTTACTAAATACCAGCACGACGTTACTGCATCAAACACGGTCATAGTTCTTGACGTTAGCGCTAGCTCGCAGGTGAGGGAAGGCGCAAGGTCTAGGTTTGATCTCTCAATCGCTCAGGCTAAGAAGGTTCTTGGCTCTAAGAACACTATTATTTTGGCTAAGGATGTTCCTTTTATTGCTCTGCAGGACGCTTCTGCTGAGGATGCTTCTAAGTTTTTGAATGGTCTCTCTCCTAAGTCTACCATCTCAAGGATTGGTGAGGCTGTTATTCTTGCTGGTGAGACTTTGAAGGAGGGCAGAGTGGTTGTCGTCAGTGATTTCATTAATACTGGCGGCCAGGATCCTGATATTGCTAAGGCTGTGCTTGAGAGCAAGGGTTTGGTTGTTGATTTCATTAATGTTGCAGGTTCTCCGAGGAAGAACGTTGGCATTGTTCAGTTTGATGTTGGTAATGACCAGTGTACTGTTTATGTGAAGAATTATTTTGGTGAGCAGCAAAAGTTTAATCTTCGTGTTGGTTCTACTGTTGTTCCTATGTCTGTTCCTGCTAATTCGATTGAGACTTTTGCTTTTAAGACTCCTGCTGGTGTTGCTATGCTTGAGTTGGATGTTTCTGATGATTTTGGTGTTGACAATTATGCTTTTCTGAGCGCTCCTGCCGGCGGCAAGGCCAAAGTTCTCTTAATTTCTAATAATGAGAGTACTTTTTTGAAGAATGCTTTGCTCGCTTCCGGGGAGTTGGATGTTGTTGTTACTGAGCCTCCTGTTATTTCTGAGGGCAGCTTTGATGTTATTGTGATTCATAATGTTGATCCTGTTCAGGTCTTGCCCGGCACTTTTGAGGACATTCTAGCCAGAGCTGAGAATGGCGCTACTGTTATTGTTGGTGTTCAGGATAATAGTGATCGTTTGGATTATCGTGGTTTGTTGCCTGTGAAGATTTCTGGAAAGTCTGATGGCGGTTTTGTTAGTGTTGACCAGTTGAACAGGTTTACTAAGAATATTGATTTTGGCGCTGTCACTAATTTATTCACTGCTGAGCCTTTGGGTGAGCAGTCTGTTATTGCTTCTGTTAATGGTGTTCCTGTTATTTCTGTTAAGCCTGTTGGTTCTGGCAAGCTTGTTTATTTTGGCATTTCTGAGGATAGCGAGTTCAAGTACGCTCCTCATTATCCTATTTTTTGGACTGAGCTTATGAAGTTTGTTACTGAGCAGCAGGACGTGCGTAATTTGAATTTTAAGGCCGGCGATACTTTGATTTTGGATAAGGAGCAGAAGATTAAGACTCCTTCTAAGACTGTCAAGCGCGCAGCATTAGTCCTTGATGAGGTTGGCATCTATGAACTGGAGGACCGTGTTATTGCTGTTAATTTGGTTGATGAGCTTGAATCGAATGTTAATCTTGAAAAGCAGGTTGGCACTAAGAGTTTGGAGTATGAGTTGAAGCCTGTTAAGGAGACTAGGGAGTTTCCGCTTGATATCTGGCTTCTTGTGTTTGCTTTGTTTTTCATTTTGTTTGAGGTGTTTTTCGTGAAGTATAGGGGTGACGTATGAGCGCTACTGATGTTTTGAGGTGGGCTTATGCTCACATGGAATATCCTTATGTTTTGTTAGCTATACTTGTCTTGATTCCTTTGATTTGGTGGTTGTTGCGTCGTGAGTTTCTTGTTTTGAAGGAAGAGCCTTCTGTTAAGTTGCAGAAGAGGCGTTTGAGGCGTTTTATGTTTGTGACTCGTTCGTTGATGGTGATTCTTGTTGTTATTGCTCTTGCCTCTCCTTATGTTCAGCGCGAGAAGATTATTGAGGGCGACCCTTTTATTCAGTTGTTGGTTGATAACAGCACGTCTATGTCTGTTTTTGAGGATGTTTCTGCGCAGCTTGCTTCTAGGCTTGAGAAGAAGATGAATACTGAGGTTAAGGTTGTTGGTACTGGCAGCGTGTCTAATATTGGTGATTCTGTTCTTGCCAGTTTGGAGCCGCATAGTAGTGTTTTGTTGTTTTCTGATGGTAATGTTAATAGTGGTGCTGATTTGGGTGATGTTGCTTTGTATGCTTCTAAGCTTAATGCCACGATTAATGCTGTCCGTTTAAATCCTATAAAGAATGATGCGGGTGTTGTTGTTTTTGGTCCTTCTAAGACTTTGGAGGATTCTGAGAATACTTTTACTGTTGTTGTTAACCGGGTGGGAAACATCAAAAGTGTTCCTGTTAAGGTTATGCTTGATGATGAGGTTGTTTATGACCAAACAACCGACCAGTCTGCTTTCCAGTTTACTCGTCAGCTTGCCAAGGGAACTCATAAGATTACTGCGAGCGTTAGTGTTGACGACTTTTTCCCTAAGAATAATGTGTTTTATAAGACTGTTAAGGTTGTTCCTAAGCCTAAGATTTTGTTGTATTCTGAGAAGTCCAGCCCTCTTGAGGTTTTGTTGAAGCAGTTGTACGAGGTTGATGTTGCTTCAAGATTGCCTGCGAGCTTGCAGGATTATTATGCTGTTGTTGTTAATGATATTAAGGCTGAGACTGTTGATCCTGTTTCTGATGTTGTTAATGATTTTGTTGCTGATGGTAATGGTTTGGTTGTTTTTGGCGGTGAGAATTCTTATGATAAGGGAGATTATAGGAATTCTGTTTTTGAGACTATGCTTCCTGTTATGGTTGGCGCTCCTGAGAAGAAGCCTGGTGATGTTTTGATTGCTGTTGTTATTGATGTTTCTGGCTCGCAGGGCGCTCCTTTCGGCCGTTTTACTAGCACTGCTGATTTTTCAAAGTCTGCTACTATTGATATCATGCATAATTTAAAGATTGATACTCGTGTTGCTATTATTGCTTTTAACACTCAGGCTTATTTGATTTCTGAGCCTAGTCCTGTTTTTGCCAAGCAGGGCGTTGAGGATTTGATTGGTCGCTTGAAGTGGGGCGGCGGCACTAATATTGGTGCTGGTCTTTTGAAGGCTCTTAGCGTGCTTGGCCAGTTTTCCGGCAGCAAGAATATTGTTTTGTTGAGTGACGGCAAGACTCAGTCTCCTGCAAGTGCTTATGAGGCTGCTAAGTTTGCTGCGAATAGTGGTTTTAAGATTTATACTGTTGGTGTTGGTCCTACTACTGATGAGCAGGTTATGATGGATATTGCTGATATTACTAATGGCATTTATTTCCGTGCTACTGAGGAGTCTAGGCTTAAGATTTTGTTTGGCCCTGTTGATGAGCAGGAGGCTCAGTCTGGTCAGATGGAGTTGGTGGTTTTGAATAAGAACCACTTTATTACTGAGAATTTTGAGCCTAGTGCTGTTTTGTATGGTTATAATCAGGCCTCTCCTAAGGGCGCTGCTAGGTTGCTTGCTACTACGTCTACTGGCGAGCCTGTTTTGACTGTGTGGCGTTTGGGTCTTGGCAGGGTTGCTGCGTTTACTGTTGATGATGGCAGTAAGTGGGCGGGCAGTATGCTTGGCAAGCCTAATTCCCGTTTGATTGCTCGTACTTTGAACTGGGCTATTGGTGATCCTGAGCGTAAGAGTGCTTCTTTTATTGATGCTAAGGATACTCGTTTGTTTGAGCCTGCTGAGATTACTGTTAAGAGTGATGTTCCGCCTCAGGCTGAGAATGTTGTGTTTTATAAGATTGATGAGGATACTTATGTTGGCAGTTTGCTTGTTGATCAGACCGGTTTCCAGAGTGTTGCTGGTGCTGTTTTTGCTGTGAATTATGAGTCTGAGTTTGAGGGTCTTGGTATGAATTCTGAGCTGGAGAAGATTGTTGGTTCTACTGGCGGCAGGGTTTTCAGTCCTGATGATGCTGATGGTATTGCTGATTTTGCTAGGACTCGTGCCAAGCGTGTTATTAACTCCCGCGATTATGTCAGGTGGCCTTTTGTTGGTTTGGCTGTTATTTTGTTCCTGTTCGAAATATTTATAAGGAGAATAATTAGGAAGGAGTAGTAGGAAAATGAGCTTTATTACGAAAAATGCGAATATTGTGTTGTTGTTTTTGATTTTGTTGAGTTCTGCCTCTCTTGTAGGCGCTACTGTTTTTTTCCAGATGAATTTTGAGCGTATTAATACTGAGTACCAGCAGAAGCTTGGCCAGCTCCAGGTTGTTTCTAAGGAGTTGCAGGCTCAGCAGGCTTTGTTGGATAAGGTTAAGGGCGAGCTTACTTTGAAGTCTGCCCGTGAGTCTGAGCTTGGCGAGAAGTTTACTGAAGTGCGTGAAACAAAAGAGCAGTTGGAGTCTGAGAAGGTTCAGCTTGAGCGTTCCAGGGAGCAGTTGGAGTCTGAGCTTGAGAGTACTGAGTCTATTTTGCGTAATGCTCAGGTGGAGCTTGAAGCCAAGAAGGATGTTATTCAGACTTTGACTGAGGAGAATGACCAGTTGACTTCGCAGGTTGATGTTTGTGAGGATCAGCGTGATGATTATAAGGATGAGAGAGATGATTGTCTTGCCGCTAAGGCGTTGTGCACATGCCCGTAAAACCTATTGCTGTTGCTTTGAATGAGGCGAAGAAGTCTGTTTTGTATATTGTTCTTTTCAATAGTATTATTGATTCGCTTGTCGCGTTTATGCTTTTGCTTCTTGGCTGTTTGTTGTTGACTTTGCCTTTTTGGTATGCTGTTGTTCCTGCTTTGGTTTATGCTTTTGTTCATACTTATGGTAATTTGAAGGATGTTAATTTTTCCAGGATTGAGGAGAAGTTTCCTTCTTTGAATGAGCAGTTGATTACTGTTGCTGATAATTGGAAGGAGCAGAATGAGATTGTTGAGGCTTTGAACCAGGAAGTTTTGAAGAAGATGAAGGAGATTAAGACTGGTTCTTTTTTGAGTTTCGGCAAGCTTACCCGCGAGCTTGCTGTTATGGCTGTTGTTTCTTTTATTATTGTGGGTTCTGCTGCTTTTCATGTTGAGTTTTTTGACTTGAAGGAAACTATTAATGAAATAAAGGAATTCAAGCCTTTTGAGGAGTATGATATTAATGAAGAGCTGCTTGAGTTTGAGGAGTCTCAGAATTTGAGTGAGATTTTGGGCGATAAGTCTGTTTCTGAGCTTGGCCAGCAGCAGTTGGATTTGGAGTTGAATCCTCTTAAGAGTGATGTTGAGATTGGTACTGTTAAGGATGTTGAGCAGCGCGAGTTCAGGGAGGTTCCTCCTCCTGAGATTAGGGCTATTGCTGATGTAAGCTTTGAGGAGGAGATACCTAAGCAGTATCAAAGGATAGTTAAGACTTACTTTAAGGAGATTACTAAATCATGAGTCACATTTATATACTATAATATGCAGGAGGTTGTTTAAGATGAAGCTTGAAGAAACTAAGAAGACTTTTGATTATATTTTTAGTGAGTTGAATAAGGTTATTGTTGGTCAGAATGAGGTTTTGAAGCAGGTTTGTTGTGCTTTGCTTGCTGATTCTCACGCTTTGCTTGAGGGTTATCCGGGCTTGGCCAAGACTTTGGCGATTAAGACTCTTGCTGAGCTTACTGATTTGAAGTTTTCTCGTGTTCAGAACACTCCTGATTTGATGCCGTCTGATATTACTGGCACTTATATTATTGAGGAGACTTCTGCTGGCAAGCGTAGTTTTAAGTTCCAGCCGGGTCCTGTTTTTGCTAATGTTGTTCTTGCTGATGAGATTAACAGGGCCACGCCTAAGACTCAGTCTGCTTTGCTTGAGGCTATGCAGGAGCACCAGGTTACTGTGGGTAATACTACGTTTAAGCTTGACCCTCCGTTTTTCGTGCTTGCTACCCAGAACCCGATTGAGCAGGAGGGTACTTATCCTTTGCCTGAGGCGCAGGCTGACCGTTTCTTGTTGAAGATTAAGGTGGATTATCCTGCTTTTGATGAGGAGGTTGAGATTGTCAACAGGTTTGCTGAGCAGGCTAAGAAGGTTCATTTGAAGTCTGTTTTGAACAAGGATGGTTTGATGTACTTGCAGCAGATGACTAGGATGATTCCTATTGCGAATGATATTAAGAAGTATGCTGTTCAGCTCGTGACTTCTACCCGTCATAAGAAGGATTTGATTGAGTATGGTGCTTCTCCCAGGGCGAGTATTGGTTTGATTCTTGCTGCCAAGGCTCGTGCTTTGATTGAGGGCAGGAAGTATGTTTCTAAGGATGATATTAACAAGATGGCTTTCCCTGTTTTGCGCCACCGTCTTGTTTTGAGTTTTGAGGCTGAGCGTAAGGGGATGGATGTTGATGACGTTATTAAGTCTTTAATCAAATGATTGATACTGAATTCCTGCACCAGCTGGACCGTTTTAGTCTGATTATTAACAAGCGTATTACTTCTAATTATGTTGGTGAGCGTTTTTCTAAGGCTACTGGTCGCGGCCTGATTTTCAAGGACCACTCGATTTACGCTCCTGGCGAGGATTTTAGGAGTGTTGACTGGCGTGTTTTTGGCAGGACTGATAAGTTGTATGTGAAGCGGTATGAGGAGGAGCGTAATCTTATTGTTCATATTGTTTTGGATAACTCTGCAAGTATGAATTTTGGTTCTGGTGTTTCTAAGGCAGAGTACGCCGGCATGTTGGGTGTTGGTTTTGCTTATCTTGCTTTGAAGAATAATGAGAGATTTGTTTTGTCAACTTTTTCTGATGTTTTGGAGGTTTTTAAGCCCAGGAAGGGTCGTGCTCAGCTTGCTTCTATGGTTGAGTATTTGAACAGCAAGAAGCCTAAGGGTTTGAGCAAGCTTGACCAGTGTCTTGGCGGGTATAAGAAGTTGTTGACTTCGCGTTCTTATGTTGTCATTATTAGTGATTTCTTGTATCCTATTGAGGATATTAGGCGTGCTTTGATGTTTTTTAAGAATCATCGTCTTGTCTTGATTCAGGTTCTTGATAAGGTTGAGAGGAATCTTGATTTGGAGGGTGATTTTAGGCTTAAGGATTTGGAGACTCATGAGGTTTTGAGGACTTATTTGAATCCTTTTGCGCGCAAGCAGTATTCTGGTATGCTTCAGGAGCATATTGATAAGATTCAGCGTACTTGTGATGAGGTTGGAGCCCAGTTTTATTCTTCGCACACCGGCCAGAGTGTTTTTGATGTGTTTTATGACGTTCTTGGCAGAAGGCGTTAAAGCTTGTTTATTTCTAGTGCTTTTTTCATGTTTATTGGTCCGCAGTTTATGCAGGTGAAGTACGGCCCCCATTTTCCTGTTTTGATGTCAAGGTAGCTTCCGCATATGCATTTTAGGTTTTGTAGTTGGGAGTTTTTGTGTTTTTGGCATACTGGGACGTTCTGCTCGTTAGTAGTTGTCGCTTGTTGTCCGCAGAAGGGGCATTTTGCTATTTGGCTTTGTCCGTATCTTTTTGGGATTCGCATTTTGTCATCTTTTTTACTGTTTTTTTGAAGAATTCTATTTGTCTGTCTGTTAGTTTTCCGTATCTTAGGTAGTTTGCTTTTATTGAGCGGAGGAAGCTGTTTTGCTGGTATAGCTGTTCCGGTATGTCAAACATTTTTTTCATTTTCGGGTCTTTTATCTCTCCTTTCAGCTCGTTTTTCTGGCATTCGTAGCAGATTGGGAACTGGTTTCTGCCTGTTACTAAGACCATGTTTTTCTTGCATCTGACGCATTGCTGCTTGTATTGTACCATTATTTTGTTTAGAACTGGTTTGATATTTAAATTTTGGTAATAATTTTTATGCCAACCTTTTTATAACAGTTTGTTCTTTTTGCAAGGATGGTTGGATTGCCTACTGATAGAAGGATGTATCTTCCTTCTACTGATGTTGATAAGATGGAGTCTGCTGTTAAGGGGCTTGATATCAGGTTGGTCAGGGGTTCTGATTCAAGGTTGCTTTCTAAGGCGTATCGTTTTTTGGCTCGTTTTTTTCCTGTTACTGAGTATGATCCTTTGCGTGTCTGGAAGAAGGCTTTGATTGATACTGAGAAGGACTTTGTTTTTAGGGGTTTGGGACATCCAGTATATCTAAAAAATCTTAGTTTTGCGGTTATTGACAGGAAAGGAAGGTTTGGGAAGAGGGGCGCTGTTGTTGCCTATGCTGACGGGACTTTTGAGGCGAATAAGAGGACTAATGCTTTGTATCTTTCTCATGTTGTTGTCTGTCCTAAGGCCCGCCGTCTTGGGATTGGTACTGCTTTGGAGAATGCTGTTCTTGTTAAGTGCCACGATTATGCCATGCGTGCAGAAACTTGTTTGAGAACAAAGTACAGGGTTGTCAGGAAGACTGGTTTGAAGATTCATTTTTTGATTACTGATATTGAGTTTGCTAACCTGTCTACTAAGCGTTTTGTTAAGGAATCTGTTGGCAGGTTGATTTTTCATGGAAGGAATGGAGTCTCTGTTTGCAGTCCTTCTGATGTTAGTTATGTTCAGAGTGATACTACTTATGGTTCAGCGTGTTATAATCCTGATAAATGGGTTTCTGTTCCCATGTTTTTTGGTTTGAGGGCTGTTGGCAGGGAAAAAACAAAGGTTTTTTCTGGTTCTGAGATCAAGTCTTTGCTTGATTTATTGTATTCTGGTTTTATGATGTTTATGAATCCTTTGGGTGTTGCTGCTGACCGTTTTCATTCTATTGGGAGTATTGGGAAGAAGGTGAGGGTTTATGCTCTGCCTGCGTGTGCTATCGGTGCGGTTAGGTTTGTTAAGGAGCATGGTGAGATTTATGAGATTTTAAATTCTTTTTACAGGGATCATGTTTTTACTCTTAAGCATAAGAAAATTATTAAGCCTAAATACAAGCCAAGGGATATTCCTTTTATTTTGTGTATGAAATGAAAGAGTTTGTTATACTTGTGGATGAGAATGATACGGAGATTGGTAGCTGTGAGAAGTTGGAGTGTCATGAGAAGGCTCTGCTCCATCGTGCTTTTTCTATTCTTGTGTTTAATTCAAAGAATGAAATAATGCTTCAGCAGCGTGCTAAGAGTAAGTATCATTGCGGCGGTGTTTGGAGCAATACCTGTTGTGGTCATCCGCGTCCTGGCGAGAGCATTGAGGCTGCTGCTAAGCGTCGTTTAATGGAGGAGATGGGTTTTGAGTGTCCTTTAAGCGAGATTAAGACTTTTATTTACAAAATTAAGTTTGATAATGGTTTGACTGAGCACGAGTTTTTGCATGTTTTCAAGGGTTTGTTTGATGGTGTTCCTGTTCCTAATCCTGAGGAGGCTGATTCTTGGAAGTGGATTGCAATGGGTGAACTGAAGAAAGATATTAAGGAGAATCCTGATAAGTATTCTTATTGGTTTAAGCTGATTTTGGAGAAGTTATAGCCCTTTTTCTGAGAACATGCCTTGTGCTAGTGCAAATGCGTCTTCTGGAGGGGTTATGTTTTGTCCTAGTACTGGCATGAAGTAGCTTACGAATGCTAGCGCTGCCAGTGCTGTGCCGAATCTCTCTTTTGGTTCGATTGTTGCTGCCAGTATTGGTGCTTTTCTTAGGTCATATCTTTCTGAGAACGCGAATCCTGCTCTGTTTGGTTTTTGGTAGAGGTCGTCTAGGCATTTTGTGAGGTTGTCTCTTGCTTCTCGTATGGTTCCTGGGCCGTTGTACTCGCAGACCAGCCCGCCTACGTGTTGAGCTCCTCTTTTTCTTGGGTGCAGCCAGCCGTATAGTATTGCTGCTGTTGCTCTTTTTTCTCCTTTTTCTTTGTCCACGTGTGCTGCTGCTTGTATTACTTTCATTTCTGCTCCGTGTTCTACTCTGCTTATTCCTTCTTCTAGTGGTATTTCTTTTGCTATTCTTGGGAGTATGCTTGTGTATGGTATTAGGTTTCCGAGTTCTACTCCTGCTGCTCTCATGGCGTCGTGGTAGCTTCCTGCATGGATTTGGTGGGGGCTTTGTCCTGTTCCTGTTGTTCTGTAGAACTCGTATGGCAGCGGGCATCCGAATACTATGCCTTTGTATCCTTCTGGCACTTCAACTGTCATGATAATCACCTGATATTGCAGAAAAGTTCGTCTGCATTAGAGAGAATGTGAGAAGCATCGTTCTTATTTTATTGTCATTTACCTTTTGATTTTTTTGATTTTGGTTTTAAAACGCGTCTCGCTTATAAATCTTTTGTTTTAGAGCTTTTCGAGTTTGACTATTGTGTCTATTTCGTCGTCTGTTACTGAGCACCCGTTTAGTTTTACGCTCCATAGTATGCTTTCCAGGAGTTCTCTTTTTGCGTGTGGGATTTTTACTACGTATTTGTCTAGGAGTCCTTGTTCGTATGCTATTGTTACGAGTTCTATGCTTCTGATTACTTTGATGTGTCGTGTTTGTTCCTGGAATTCATGTAGTCTTTTCTCGTCGTGTTTTAGTTGCATGTGGAGTCTTTTTTCCATTAGGAGGTGCAGTCCGTGCGGGTTTTCTAGTAGTGTTCTTGTTATTCTTTCGTCTGTTGCTATTGCGTCTGCTTTGTAGAGTATTGCTGCTGCCAGCGCTTCCATCTCTCCTAGATGCACTACTTGTATGTTTTGCCCGTGTGCTGAGAGTATTGAGTTTGCTGTGTTGATTAGTTCTTGTGCTTTTTTTGTGACTGCTTCATCTTGGATTACTGCTAGTGTTCCGTTTTCTATTAGGCTTTGGACTTGTAGCGCCTCGAATTTGAAGCGTCGTGTTTCTAATGGCCTGTCTACGAGTTCTCGTTTGACTGCTGTTGTTATTGCTAGGTTTGCTTTTTTCTTGAATTCTTCAAGTATGAATAGTAGGTTGGTTGTTGTTAGGCTTATGATTGTTCCTGAGTCGAAGATTATTGTTTTCATTCAAGTATCTCTCTTGCTTTTTTTAGCCGCTCTGTTTCTCTTGGACCATCGTGGGGCACTTCTACCATTGTTTTTCCTATGTAGTTTTGTAGTTCCCATTGGCTTAGCCCTAGTAGTTCTGCTGTTCTTGCTATTGATATGCCGTGTTCGTGTAGTTTGCTGGCTTTTTTTATTCTTGACTGCTGTATTACTTCTTGGATGTAGAGTTTGAGTTGGGAGTCGTATTGTCCTATTTCTTGGAGGAGGTTTTTCATTATTGCTCTGTATTCGTTGTCGTCGTCGTTTTCTAGTGATTTGAGCGCTTTTTCCAATGCAGGAAGCACTTCTGGTCTTGGTTTGTTTGTTTCTATGCTTCTGTGTATTATTTTTGCCAGTGCGTATACTACTACTGCGAGTGTTAAGGGGTCATCTTCCTGGAATATGCTTGCGTCGTGTATTGTGTGGTTGCTTAGCTCTGTTAGTGTTGAGTAATCTTCTTTTTTTATTGCTTCTATTGCTTT
>JAHWHB010000023.1 GCA_019323575.1 Candidatus Woesearchaeota archaeon | reverse complement strand
GTTAAAGGAAATCTTTCTCCTAGTTTTTCTATTATTTGTCTTGTTCCTTGTATTTCTGTGAAGTTGTCTCTTATTGTTTTTTTGAGCCAGTTCAGGGAGACTCTGTAGTTTCCTTCTTTTTTTACTAGTTGCCAGTATTGGTTTTCTGTTATTTGTGCTTTGAAGAGTTTGACTAGGAACTCGCTTTTTTCTCCGCGTAGATGCCTATACTTCTTCTTCAGGTATTCCTGTTCTTGCTGCTATTTTTGCTTCTATTCCTGGCAACCCTCTTACGTAGACTTCTGACAGGTCGAAAATAATATGAGAAATCATAAAAAAAAAATTAATTGAAGCTTCCTGCTCCAAAGATTGGCGGTCTGTTGACGTCTTGCACGACTATTATTACGTCCAACTTTGCCTCATTTCCTGCTGTGTCTCTTGCGCTGATTGTTACTTTGTAGTTTCCTGCGTCTTCGTAGCCGGTTTCTTTTAGTGTGCTTGTCATCCAGCCTGAGTATGTTACTCTGAACTCGTCGCCTTCTGGGTCTGTTATTTTTGGTTCGAGTTTTACTGTCTCTCCTTCTTTCACCGTTATTGTTGCCTGCATTTCGATTTCTGGCGCTTTGTTTACTGCTTCTATTGTTACATGGACTGTTTTTTCTGCTGTTAGCACGCCGTCTGTTGCTTTGACTACGATGTCATACTCTCCTGCATCTCCTATTTGTGTCTGCCAGATTCCTGTTTCGTCGAATGGGAATTCATAGACAAATGTTATCTTGTCGCCGTCCGGGTCTTTCGCGCTTGGCTTTATTGCTGCTTTCTGTCCTTCTTTGATTGTTATAGGGTCTATTCCTGATAGTTCGGGCGCTCTGTTTGTTTTTCTGACTGTGATTATTGCTTCTTTTGTTGTTGTTGATGTTCCGTCTGTTGCTGTGATTATTACTTTGTGATTTCCTGCATCTCCGAACTCTATTTGTTTTGTGCTTGTTTCCATCCAGCCTGCGTATGTTACTTTTACTTCGTCGCCTTCTGGGTCTGTTATGTTTGCGTTTAGTGTGAATGTCTCTCCTTCTTTTGCTTCAAGAGTGCCTGCCAGTTCTATTGTTGGCGGTCTGTTTTTTGGTGTTATTCTTATTAGGACTTGTTGTGATACTGTGTTTGTTCCATCTGATGCTGTGATTGTTACTAAGTGGTCTCCTGTGTCTCCTTCTTTTGTCTGCCATTCTCCTTTTTCGTTTAATGGTTGTGTGAATGTGTATGTGATTGGGTCTCCGTCAGGGTCTACTGCTTTTAGGTTTGGGAAGCTTACTAGTTCTCCTTCTACTGCTTCTTTTACCGGTGCGTCTGGGGGAATTTCTTGTTTTGGTGTTTCTTGAGGAGTTTCCTGCGGTGTTTCTTGAGTAGTTTCCTGCGGTGTTTCTTGAGGGGGTTCCTCAGGTGTTTCTGGTTGTTCTATTGTTATGTTTTCTATTGTTTTGTTCGTCTGTCTCGACGGTATTAGTGGTGTGCATGCTATGAGCACTATCACCAGAAATGCTGCAATCATTAGTTTCTTCATTTGGTATACCCCCATTTGGATTTGTTACTATTCTCGGATACTAAACTGTATTTAAGTTTTTACGTAGTCAAATATATATCTCGGGGTAAAGAAGTTTTTTTATCCCTTTCTTGAGACAAAGTAGGTGAAATGAGTGAGTATTAACGCTAAAAATATTGCGTACACTGCTATTGATAGTGCGTATGTTGCGAAGAAGTTTGCTGGATAGAAGGTTATTAAAGTGCTGTCTGGCGGGAATATCCAGTTTCCTTGCGGGAAGAATATCTGGTGGAATTTTGTGAATAATACCTCAAAGGGAATCACAAAGCACGCACCCAGTATTGCCAGCAGGAGTATTGTTCCTTGTCTTATTGCTTTTTTTAGTTCTGAACTGCAGTATATCAGCACTAGTATTGTTAGCAGGAATGTTATGAATGCATATTTTATCAATTGTTTTACGTCTTGTAGGTGTAATTGTTCTTCTGCGTTGAACACTTCTGGCATTTGTCCTTGCCATACCAGATAATGCACTAGTTCTTTTGTTGGTTGTGCGTGTTCTTCTTTGACTAATGAGTAGGTGTAGTGCGAGTCTGTTATTAATATGAAGAAGCTTAGCATTAGACAGAATATTGGGAAGATTATCGTGCTGATTTTTTTGCTCATGAATTTGCGCTCCGTTTGATTTTCTTCTCCCCACGCAGATAAGGGGAGAAGAAAATCGCTCGATTCAATTAATGCAGAACGTCATAAATAAATTTATCTGATGTGCGCGCCGTCTGGCAGGTCTATTGTTACTGGTCCTTTTTGTGTTCTTAGTGGTTTGTCGTTGTGTACTGCTTGCTTGTTTTTTGTTGTGATTTTTATTTTTTGGAATTGTTCTATTGTGATTTGTTCTGTTTTTGGTGTTATTCCTTCAACATAAACTTGTTCTCCTGGAGTTCCTTCTGCTTCGATTACTTTTACAACTCCGTCTTTTTCTCCTGCGAGTATCATTCCTCTGCTTTCTATTCCTCTTATTGTTGCTGGCTGGAGGTTGCTGATGAATATGATGTTTTTGTTTGTTAGTTCTTCTGGTTTGTAGTGTGCTTTTATTCCTGCTACTAGTTGTCTTGGTTCTCCTGCGTCTAGTTGTAATATGTATAGTTTGTCTGCGTTTGGGTGTGGTTCTGCTTTTAGTATCTTGCCGATTTTCAGGTTTAGTATTGAGAAGTCTGCATCTGGGGCTGACTTCTCCGCCGGTGCTGGTTTTGTTTCTGTTTTTTCTATTTTTTTGAATAGTATTTCTGGTTGTAGTATGTGTCCTGTTGTTTTTTTGGTGAATTTTGCCTGTTTGAATTTTCCTTTTTGTTGTCCTGTTTGTGCTGCTATTTTTTCTGCTGCTGCAGGTATTGCTGGGTAGACTAGTATGCTTATGATTCTCAAATGTTCAACCAAGGTGTATAGTATTGTTGCTAGTCTTTCTGGGTCTGTTTGTTTCCAGGGTTCTGTATCATTAACATACTTGTTGCATCTTGCGATGTAGTTCCAGATTTGTTCTATTGCGTGGTGCCATTTGTAGTTATTGACTAGCTCGTTTAGTTTGTTTATGTCTGGTATTGCTTTTTGTAGCTCTTTTTCTTTGTCTGTTAGTGTTCCGCATGTTGGTATCTGTCCGTTGAAGTTTTTTTGTATTAGTACAGATGTTCTTTGTAATAGGTTTCCGAGTGAGTCTGCGAGGTCTGAGTTGTTCCTGCTGGTCAGTGTTGTTTCTGAGAAGTCTCCGTCTTCTCCTGCCGGCACCTCTCTTAGCATCACGTATCTTACTGGGTCTGCGCCGTATGTGTCCACCATGTAGATTGGGTCTATTACGTTTCCTAGTGATTTGGACATTTTTTGTCCGTTGACTGTCAGGTATCCGTGGACGTAGACTGTTTTTGGGAGTGGTATGTCTGCTGCTGTTAGTATTGCCGGCCAGATTACTGTGTGAAACCAGCTTATGTCTTTTCCTATTTGGTGGCAGTTTGCCGGCCAGTATTTTTGGTATTTTTTTGTTGGGTATGATATCCCGCTTAGGTAGTTTAGGAGCGCGTCAAACCATACGTAGATTACGTGTTTTTTGTCCTGTGGTACTGGTATTCCCCAGTTGAAGGTTGTTCTGCTTACTGATAAATCGCGCAACGGCTCTTTTAGCCTGTTTAGTATTTCGTTTTTTCTTGATTCTGGTTGTATGAAGTCCTGGTGTTGTTCTATGTGTTGTATTAGTTGTTGTTGGAACTCGCTGAGTTTGAAGAAGTAGCTTTCTTCGCTGACTTGTTCTGCTGGTTTTTGGTGTACTGGGCAGTTTCCTTCTACTAAATCTTTTTCTGTGTAGAATGCTTCGCATCCTACGCAGTATAGTCCTTTGTATTCTCCTTTGTAGATGAGTCCTTTTTCGTATACTTTGTTCCAGATTTCTGTTGCTGTTTTGATGTGTTTTTTTTCTGTGGTTCTTATGAAGTTGTTTATTCTGAGGTTGAGTTTTTGTGCGAGCAGTTTGAATTTTTCTGCCATTTCGTCGACGTATTGTTTTGGTGTTTTGCCTTTTTCTTGTGCTATTCTTGCTATTTTTTGTCCGTGTTCGTCTGTTCCTGTCAAAAAGAATACGTCTTCTCCGTTTTGTTCGTGCCATCTTGCCAGAAAGTCTGATACTATTTTTTCGTATGCATGGCCGATGTGCGGGGGTGCATTTGGGTAGTCTATGGCTGTTGTTATGTAGTATGTTTGTTTTGGCATGTTTTATGGGTCGATTAAGGGGTGCTTATAAAGGTTACCAGTGCAATTCCTTACAATATGGAAAATAAATATTAAAGCAATCATGACTACTTCTCAGTGACTAAAATAGAAACCTTTATATATTGCTAAATATAACTACCCTTAGGTGATTACAAAATGAAGAAACTATCATTACTGTTGGCTATTTTGTTATGTGTTGGCACAGCTTTTGCTTTGCAGGTTTCTGCTCCTACTTTGAGTGGTTTGCCTGGTGCTAACGTGAGTACAACTTTTACTGTTACAAACAATGATACTTTTGTTGTTTCAAATATTTCAGCGGGTTCTACTGCTGATTCAAGGTTTAATGTTGTTTTTGAGAACGTCCCTCAGTCTCTTGGCCCTAACCAGTCTGCTGTAATCACTGTGAAAGGTTTCGTGCCTAGTGATTTTGCTCCTGGAAAGAGGAGCATCGGCAACATTAATGTTTTTGCTGATGGTGCTAGCGCATCTTCTCCTTTTGGCAGTCATACTTTTAACCCGCAGACTCAGTCCCCTCAGGATGTTGTTTTGCCTGTTGGTATGAGTGCTGCTAATGATTGTGGCCAGAACACTCCTGATGTTGGCATGCCTATAATTGGGCAGTGGCATTCTGGTGTTTGTGATGGTGCTAACGATATTACTGTAAGTTATCCTTTTGAGGATGCTGTTGATGGCGGATGGGCTCGTATTCATTCTGCCAATTATACTGATTACTGGATTGGCGCTGTAGCCCTTGATTGTGGCGGACAGGCTCAAGTCCCTCCTAATAACTGGACTTATGGCGGCAAGATTCATACTAATCCGGGTGTTTGTGATTCTAATATTGAACTGCCTAGCGGTGATTCTGGCTGGATGGGCTTGTATAGCAGGCCAATAGCGGATGGCAAGTTGTTGTTTGTTATTGCTGAGAACAAGTGCAATGCAGCTGTGCAGACAGTTCCATCTAATGGTGTTGTTTTGGGTAAGGTTAAAACCGGTCCTTATGTTTGTGACGGCAGCACCGAGGGTTATGCTCACGATGGCACTGCTCTTGATGCTGGTTCAATGTATGTTGTTTATGTTCCTGTTGATCATGCTCCTCAGAACTTTTTGCCTGTTGGCGAGTTTGAGGTTTTGAATGCTTCTGGAATCAGGGGCTGGGCTTATGATAGCGACACTCCTTCAACTACTGTGCATGTTTATGTTGATGGTAATTTCTGGAAGGAGTTTGATGCTGACGTGCCTCGTTCAGATTTGACAAGTCTTCCTGATTCAGCTCATGGTTTTAGTTATGATTTTTCACAGTCAGACCTTGCTGGTTTTGGAAGTGGAAATCATACGTTTAATGTTTATGCTATTAATTCTCCCGAGGGTGAGAATCCTTTGTTGAATGGCAGTCCTAAGTCTTTTGTTTTTTCATATAATGGTACTGTTCCAAGTGGTTCTATCTCGGCGAGTGCTGTTTTGTACATGGAGAACACTCAGGTTGTTAATACTACAAACACAACCAATACTTCCACAAATACAGGCTCTAACACTAATACCAATACTCCGACTTCAAGGTTGGTTATTGACCGTGTTAAGCTTTCTTGTGATAAGTTGAAGACTGTTGTTGAGGGCTCTTCTTATGAGGTTGCTCCTGGCCAGACTTGTTATTTGACTGTTAAGGTTAAGAATTACGGCGATCTTGACATCGAGGATGTCCGCATAGAGGTTGATGCTGATTATGTTGATGCTGATGATGCTGATATCTCATATCTTGATTCTGGCGACAGCGAGGAGAAGACTATTGAGATTAAAATTGATGAGGATGCTGATGAGGATGATGTCAGGGTTGAGATTACTGCTGATGGCGAGGACGAGGATGGAGATTATGTTAGTGATACTTTCTATTTTTACCTTGAAGTTGAACGTCCTAAGCATGACTTGCAGATTTCACGTGTTGTTGTAAGTCCTCAGCAGGCTGATGTTTGCAGTGATTCACGTGTTGACGTTACTGTTTACATTGAGAACAGAGGCTCTCGTGATGAGGATGAGGCTGCTGTTGAGTTCTCAGTGCCTTCTTTGAATTTTGTCAGGAAGACTTCTGACTTGTATCTTGACAGCGGCGATGAACAGCGTGTTTATTTTACGATTCCTGTTAACTCTAATACAAGAATTGGCAGTTTTATTGCTACTGTAAGGACTTATTATGATAATGTTGCTTTGAGCAATACTGATACTGCTAATATTGCGATTGTTAAATGCAGCGCTGCTGTTAACAGCAATTCTAACAGTAACTCTGGCAGCTCTTACACAGAGCCGGTTGTGACTCCTCCTCCGTATGTTCCGCAGGATGATGTGATTATTGTTCCTCCTGCTCAGACAGAGAGTAATTCAACTTGGGCTAATAGTGCTGTTTTGACTGCTGTGCTTGTGCTTGCTAATTTGATTGCCTTGACTGTTCTTGGAGTGATGGTTTACGGCTACTTTAGGAAACAGCCTGAAGAGGCTGTTGAAGAGCAGGCTGAGCAGTCTAGCTTCAACGAGTACTATTAAGCGTAAACTTTTTATTTGTCTGCCTTACTTTCCATGAAAATGAGTGAAGGCAGATTAATTCCTGGCAGTCGTGTAGGTCTTTATGAGATAGTTTCTACTCTCGGCCAGGGAGGCACTTCAAGAGTTTATAGGGCAAGGCACGCCGACACTAATCGGGATTTTGCCTTGAAGGTTTGCAGTTTGAATGATGGTGACAAGAAAAAAGCTTATTATCTTCATTGGGAAAATGAAGTGGGCGGCATTGTTGGCAGGCATCCTAATCTTGTTGTTACTTACGAGCTGGGTAAAGATGGATTATGGCTCTATCTCAGCATGGACTACGTTGGACAAAATATTGAGTCCTTGATTGATAATTGCGGTAAAAGATTTTCTTTGAAGCGTGCTTTGCGTGTTGCTCGTGATGCTGCTCTGGCGCTTGAGCACATGCATTCAAAAGGCATTGTTCACGGCGATGTTAAAACAGGGAACATTCTTGTCTCTAACGGCGATGTTAAGCTTTCAGATTATGGTCTTTCGTACGATACTAGGCGTAAGATTCCTCCGAAAATAAAAGATACTGTTTTTGGCACTCCTGCTTTTATTGCTCCCGAATATCTAATGGGAAGGGAGCCTCACCCAAAGGGGGATATCTATGCTCTTGGAGTTTCTATCTTTCACATGTTGAGCGGAGACACCCCTATCAGGTATAGCCTTTATGAAATTAGTGAGAGGTTTGATGATATTTCAGATATGATTCTTTTTATGCAGAAGTTTTTCAGTGGTTTGCAGTCTCCTGCGGATGAGATTTTTTCTAAATCAGTGGAACAATTTCCTGTTAACCGTTTCAGTTCCGCAGGAGAGTTTGCTGATGCTTTGGATTTTGCTTTGAAAAAAATTGATACATCAAGTAATTAGTTGTTTTTAAAAATGAATGATTTGCTTCCGGGAATGCGTTTGGGCGCTTATGAAATTATTTCCAAGCTTGGCGCCGGAGGAATGTCTTGTGTTTACAAGGCGCATAAAGATGGAGCGCCTGTTGCTTTAAAGGTCATTTCTCTTTCAGAAACTGCCTCTTTAGTTGATAGTTTAAGATGGGAGGCTGAAATCGGAGCTAAGATTGGTTTTCATTCAAATCTTGTTGAGATTAGAGATTATGCTGAATCCGAAGGGCTTGGTTACTTGTGTATGGAATTTATAGATGGAAATAATGTTGACGACATTATTATGCAAGAGCGCATACAGCGCAAAGAAAAAATTGGTATCCGGCTTGCGTTAGGGATTGCGCGTGATGTCGCTCTTGGTTTGCAGCACATGCATGATAGGAATATTATTCACAGGGATGTTAAGCCTACAAACTTGCTTTTGAATGACAGGGTAAAGCTTTTTGATTATGGTATTGCTTTTGATTTGGATAGAAATCTTCCTAAATCAAGAGAAGGTATAATTATGGGAACTGAGGGATTTATTCCTTTTGAATATTTTCAGTCTAATGATTCTCACCCTCCCGGAGATGTTTTTTCTTTGGGAATCTCTCTTTACTTAATGCTGGCTAAGAAGGTTCCTTTCAGAGATGACCACGATTGGATTCAAGAACTTCATTACAATTATCCTCATAAGACTGATTTTCTTAGAGAAAAATCAGTTCCTGAACCTGTTCAAGCCGTCTGTCTGAAGGCAATAGAGAAGTGTCTTGATAATCGTTACCGGTCTGCAGCAGAGTTTGCTGAAGATTTGGACAGGCTTCTTGATAATCTTTAATCTTTGCTGCCTGCTTCTTTCATTTTTTTTGTTATTGCTATTTTTGCTTTGCACTTTTCGCACTGGAATACTAATGCGTCTGCTCCTTGGTATTTTCTTCTTTTGAATGGTATTTGTATCTCTCCTTTGTACCCGCAGTACGGGCAGGTGTAAATTACGTTTGCTGTCAGTGTTTCTTCATACTCTTTTTTTTCTACGGTATGCCCGCATTCTGGGCACACATATTCTTTTGCTCTTATTTTTACTGCGCCGTCTTTGTCTCTGGGCTTTCCCATCAGTGCTTTTCCGCATTTTGGGCAGTTTTCTCTGAACACCCAGCATTTTACGTGTCCTTTGTCTATTGTTCTTTGTGTGAAGTATACGCATTCGTCCATTGATTCTGGTAGTTTTAGTGCCATGGTGTTTGTTTGTATGACATAATTTTTAAAGTTTGTGTACTTACTTGTTCTGATGGGTGGTTATTATGATGCGATAGCTCCTGGTTATGACAAGCTGCATGGCGAGGAGCAGTTGAGTAAGGCCAATCTTATTTTGCAGAACATGGAGGTTAAGCCTTCTGATGTTTTGTTGGATGTTGGCTGTGGTTCTGCTAAGGCTTTGTCTGTGTTTGGTTGCGAGAAGTTTGGTATTGATCCTTCTTTTGAGCTTTTGAAGCTTGCTAAGATTCCTGTTGTTCAGGGTGTTGCTGAAAAGCTGCCTTTTTCTGCTAATTCTTTTGATATTGTGCTTTCTTTGACTGCTGTTCATCATTTTTCTGACGTTAAGAAGTCTTTGCAGGAGATGTTGCGCGTTTCCAGGCGGGATGTTGTTGTTTCTGTTTTGAAGAAGGCTCAGAATTTTAAGGAGATTGAGAGTAATATTCTATCTGTGTTGTCTGTTTACAAGCGTGTTGACGAGACGCATGATGTTATCTTTTTTGCCCGCAAAAGTTTTAAATAACCATTCATCAGAAATGGTTCTATGCGTGTTCCAGGTTTTGTAAAAGAGGTTGTCTGGTCTGTTTACCCGCCTAGGTATCGCCAGATTGCTGATAAGCCCTTCTCTGGTAGTTTGTGGTATTTGAGCAAGGTTTTGTTTTTTGCTTTTATTATCGCTGGGCTTTTGTTTGCCCCTAAGCTGTTCATGCTGAAGAACAGCATCGAGTCTGAGCTTTCCAAGTTTGAGACTTTTGGTATTTCTGGCAACGTGACTCAGACCGCGCCTATTGCTGTTCCCGCTAGGAATCCGTGGGTTGTTGTTGACCTTAATTCTGATCTTAATATTTCCAAAGAGATTTTTGTTATTGATAAGGAGACTGTTAAGTATCGTTTTATCAACACTAAAAGTATTTCTCGTGAACATCTGAAAAATGCAGGTTCTAATCGTGCCGCTGCCGGTGGATTTTTCGCTTCTGTTCTTGTGATGCTCTTGCCCGGTATTGCTTTGTTCTTGTACATCCGTATGTGGATTAAGTATTTCTTGTATGTTCTTGTTTTTGGCACTGTTTTCTTTATTATTATGGAGCTCTCCAGGTATCGTTTGCGTTGGAAGCAGATGTTGAACATTTCTGCCCATGCTTTGACAATTGTTATTTTTGTTGAGGTTGTTTCTGCTGTGTTTACTGCTGTTTACTTGCTTCCTGTTCTTCGTTTTCTTGGTTTGAACATTTATGCTATTACTACTGGCTTGTTTGCTGGTTTGATTGTGCTTGGCATTGTTGGTTATTATATTGGGGATTATAAAAGAAAAAGATGAAGGCTTTTTTGTTTGATCTTGATGGTGTGATTGTTGATTCTGAGTGGATTAATGTTGGTTCTGGCGTTAAGGCGTTCAGGGATTTTGGTATTAATTTGACTCCTGCAGAAAGAAAGTTCATTATCGGCAGGCATCCTGTTGATTACTGCAAGACTTTCTCTAAGAAGTATTCTTTTGATTTTGATAAGTTCAGGCCTCTTCAGCGCGCTTATTATCTGGAGATGTACCAGCGCGCCAAATTGTATCCTTTTGCCAGGCAATTGATTAGGAAGCTGAAGAAAAAGGGTTGTCTTGCTCTTGTTACTACCTCTCCTAAAAAGCTGGTTAATATTGCTTTGAAAAAGTTTAATTTGCAGGGTTTGTTTGATGTTTTTGTGACTTTTGAGGATGCTCAAAGGCGTAAGCCCGCTCCTGATGTTTACTTGCTTGCCGCAAAGCGTCTTAAGGTCAAGCCCAAGGATTGTGTTGTTTTTGAGGATAGTATTCCTGGTGTTGCTGCTGCTAAAAAAGCAAGGATGGTTTGTATTGCTGTTACTAATACTAATCCTGCTTCTAAATTGAATAAAGCAGATCTTATTGTTAAGAAATTGAATGATAAGAGGATTTGGGATTATGTTGATTTTTAATCCTCGTCAGGCTGTTTTGCTTACCTGCCGCGGCAGGCATAAAACCGTTGGCAAGGAAATGGAGAGGGATGATGTTGTTCCTTGTTTTTGGCATAGTCCTGTTTCTTCTCACCCTCCTATGTATGCTGTTTTTGTTGACAAGAACTTGATGGCTGTCTCTATCATTAGGGATAGTGGTTGTTTTGTTGTTAATTTTGTTTCTTTCTCAATGGTTAATGTTATCAAGAAGGCTATGGGTGTTTCTGGTGAGTTTTTGGAGAAGTGTGATGCTCTTGGTGTTGGTGAAGCTTCTTGTGATAAGCTTGTTGATTGTTTTCGTTTGAAGGAGGCTTTGGGCTGGCTTGAGTGTGAAGTTGTTGAGGAGAAGGAGTTTGGCGACCGTGTTTTGTTTGTTGGCCGCGTTTTGTTTTCTCATTTAGAGCGCGATGACAAGCGTGCTTTTCATGTCGATAAGGATAAGTTCACCACTACTGTTTACTAGGATAGTCTTACTATCTCTGCTGTATTGAAGGTAGGGTCTGCTTCTCGTGCTTTTTTCATTATTTCTTTTGCTTCTTCTGGGCTTAGGAGTCTGTATTCTATTCCTCCGCCGTTTCTTATGCTCAGTTCATATTTTTCGTCTGGAAACCTTCTTAGAACGCCGTCTTCATCTCTGAATAGTTTTATGTCTCTGTCTTGCGGTATTAGGTAGAATGTATCTTTTACAGTATAATCAAATTGCGCTCTCCTTCTTATTTCGCACTGCCATATTTTCATGAAATCCTGCTTTTTGCTCCTGCTTAAAAGGTTTGTTATCTTGCAGGATATAATTCTCTTGAATAAATTTTATAAACTCGCTTCTCTAATTGTTTGTTATGAAATATGTTTTGTTGTTGCTTTTGATTGTTCCTTTTGTCTGTGCAGATGCTGTTGTGAAGGGTGTTGTTCTTGACAGCTTGGATAATCTTGTTGGTTTTGCTGAGATTAAGCTTGACTGTATGGAGGGTTCTTTTTCTGCTGATAAGTTTGGTGCTTTTTCTGTTTCTGGCATTCCTTCTGGTCCTTGTCGTGTTTTTGCTGCGTATGGTGATGGCGGTGGTTTTGAGCTTGTTAATATTGAAGACAACCAGACCATGTATATTGAGGTTAAGCTTGATAAGACGATTGTTAACATCCCCCAAAAACATAATTACCTTTTTCCTGCTCTGATTATTTTGATTGTTTTGATTGTGTTTAGCGCTATTCTTTTCAAGATTTGGAAGAAGGAAAAGGTTCTTGAAAAAAAAGTCAGGGCTGAATCTCATAGCGCCCGGGTTCTTGATGTTCTGAAAACTTTAAAGCCTAAGGAAGCTTCTGTTGTGGAGTTTTTGCTGCAGAATAGGAATGAGTCTTCTCAGTCTAAGATCAGGCACGCTACTGGACTGCCAAGGACCTCTCTCGCTAGATGCCTTAAGGATCTTGAGTCTAAGAAGATTATTTGTGTGGAAAGGCATGGAAAGCTTGTGAAAGTTAGGCTTTCTGATTGGTTTTTGGAAAGGTGATTGGGCGTTTTTTTCTGTCTTTTTGAGTAAATGGGCGGTGATTTGGGCTTCTTTTGTTTTTTCTTCCCGCCGAGATTATTAATATTTGTTTTGCTTTTGGTTAGCTAAGAAATTTTTGGAGGATGTAAAAAATGAAAATATTGAAATGGTTGGTTTTTGGTTTGGTTTTGGCTAGCGTTGTCGGGGCTGTTGATTTTCCTGGCCCGTTTGCTGATGCAGATAGATTAGTTATTGTTGTTGCTGATGAGGCGCCTGCTGATGATGTTATTGCCGGTACTGATGTTGCTAATGCTTTAGGTCCTTCTGTTGCGATTGGCACCATGAAGCTTGCCAGCGAGATTGATGATATTACTGATTACAATAGTATTTTGCTGGGCAGTCCTTGTTATCATCCTATTATTAATCAGTTGATGGGTTATCCTGAGCGCTGCCAGATTAGTGGTATTAAGTTGATTAAGTTTGATAATGGCAATGTTGCTTTGGTTATTATGGGCCAGAATTCTGAGATTAGGAAGCTTGTTAAGGAGTGGATTTCTGGAATGCCTGTTGAACCGCCTTCTATTATTTCATCCGGTGAACTTTGCAACAGAGTTTCTCTTAATCAGGTCGTCAGAGTATCCAGCGGCAACGTATACGAAATCAGTCTGGTCTATACTGATGGTAATAATGCCAAGTTTAAGATTAATGGCGAGATAACAGAATCTTTGGTGCTTGGTGATAGTTATAATCTGGCTGACGGTTCACATTTTATCGTCAAAGATCTCTCACGCAACACTGCGGAATTCTGCATAACGTCTGCTCAGGTGCAGACGTCTCCTGCGCCCGAGACTTACGATTCCTGTATGAGCCGGTACGAGTCCAAAGCCCGCGAGTATGAGACCTGGCGTCAGAATATTCCTGAAGGAAGGCGCATACGCGAGGAGGGTTTGCGTGTTTGTGGCGAGAAGTTTGGAAGGCCTGTTCCTCCTGTGAGGGTTGAGACTGAGTTTGACCGTTGTATGAATGAGGGTTACAAGAATATTTACAGTTTGCCTGAAAGTGAGGCTGGCGCTGCCAAAGAAGAGCTTCTTAGCAGGTGCGAGCCTTTGAGGGCTAAGCTGCCTGAAGAACAGCCTGAATTCAAGGCGTGCATGAAAGAGGTTGAGGCTTTCAAGCAGGATCTTGTTGCTCGTTTCGGCAGCCAGGCTCCTCCTGAGGACATGATGAGGAAATATGAGGGGCTGCATGACAAATGTCGTGTGCTTCTTGGTTGGACTGTTCCTAGACCTGTTGAAACGGTTGCTCCTCCAAATGTTGAGCGCGCGCCGGTTGAGAAGCCTTGTGTTGGTTGCAAGAAAGAGAGCATGTGCTTGCAGCATGGCATCCGTTTTGTTGATGAGAACAACAGGCCTGTTTATTGTGATTTTGATGGAGTCTTCAAGGCTCAGAAACAGCTTGGCGAGTCTTGTCAGAATAATTATGAGTGTTTGAGCAACTCTTGCAGCCAGAAATGCATTAGTTATGAGGAGCGTATTGAGGCTGTTGAGCGTGAGCTTAAGGAGCAAAGAGGTTTGATTGACAGGATGTGGGGATTCTTTAAACGACTTTTTGGAGGATGATTTGCCTCGAGTGCCGGGCCCTGGCCAGGCCTGGCATAAATTAATATACTCTTTCTTTTTTCTTTTTTTGTATGGATGAAAAAACGAGGGATCAAATCAATAAGATTGCTAAGTCTTTGAGGGAGTTGCACATCGTTACTAATATGGAGGAGGCCGTGGCTCGTGCCAAGGAGATTGTTGAGAGTTCTTGCGAAGGCAAGCCTATTAATGAGCTTATGAGTGAGATGCAGGCTGAAGCGTCTGAGCAGAATAAGCGTGCTGAACAGATTAATAAGGAATCTGAAAAGTCCAGGGAAGAACTCTCTTCTGAAGCAAAGGAGCATCGTGTTCAGATTGAAAAAAATTTGGAGTCTGCCAGGGAAGACAAGGAAACTGCTAAAGAGAGCGAAGAACAGCTGAAAGAGGATGCTGAACTTCATAAGGCTGATAAGAGCGACATTAAAGATGCTAAGAAGAAAATTGAAGATATTGAATGTGCAGCTGAAGACGCAAAATTTATTGTCGAAGAGGCTGAAAAGGTTCAGGAAAAAAAAGAATAGTTTACCACTCTGCAATACTGACAGAAGCGAAATATTTAAATAGGAGCCATATTTCTTGTTTCATATTACCTATCGGGGTGGTAATTTTATGAAAAGAATAGCATTATTCGTTTTGTTGATTGCACTTTTTGCAATTGGCGCTACAGCCATTCAGGTCTCAAGCCCAAGCATTGGCGGCGAGAGCCAGGATAGAGTGGCTAATATTGCGACAACGTTTACAATTACAAACAATAACACCGGCGTCATGTCTGGTATTACTGTTTCTTTCGGCAGTGGTGCCGAGCAGTCCAAGTATGCTTTGTCTTACTCTGGTATTCCTCAGAGTCTTGCTGCTGGAGCTCAGGCAGTCATTAGTATTAATGGCACAATTCCACTTGACCACCCTGCTGTTGACTCTTCTGATTTGAAAGAAAAAGCCTTGAAAATTGGCACAGTAACTGTCAGCGGCACTGTTAATAATGCTGCTGAAACTGCTGTTGCTGACGTTTTTATGCAGGCTGTTAACCAGTTGAAAATCAAGAAGGTTCGCATTGAGTGCGGTGACAAGACCCAGAGTCTTGATTCTGGGGACCGTGTTAAGAACTTGAAGCCAGGAGAGAGCTGTTCCATGGAGATTCAGGTTGAGAATAACTTTGATGATGATGACCGCAACAACCAGAAGATTGGTGATATTGCTTTTGACTCAATAGATGTTCGTGTTGATTCAAGCAACAGCGATATTGATGTTGATGAAGATGACAGCTTGGATGACTTGGATGCTGATGACGAGGATGCTGTTAATGTTGACTTGGATATTGATGAAGAGGCTGATGACGGCACTATTAGCTTGGATATCCGCGTTTCCGGCCGTGATGAGAACGGCGCTTTGCACGGTGAGCAGATGGATGTCAAGCTTGAAGTTAACCGTTTGACTCACGATGTCCAGCTAAGGCGCATTGACTTGTCTCCTAGCGTTGTCTCAAGCTGTGATGCTACTAACGTGAAGGTTACTGTTAATGTTCTAAACCAGGGTAAGCGCGATGAGGACGAGGCCGCTGTTGAGGTCTCCATTCCTGAGTTGAAGTTTACCAAGAAGGTTGAAAATATTGAGTTAGACAGGGATGAGAGCACCACTGTTTCAGTTGATGTTCCTATTGCTAAGGGCGCCAAGGAGGGTGTTTTGCGTGTTGACGTGAATTCCTTCTTTGATAGCATTGCTCCAAGCAACAGCGGCAGTGTTGACTTGATTGTTGAGGCTTGCGAGGAAGAGATTATTGAGGAGCCGGTTGTGAACAAGACAACTTCTGTTGTTATTCCTCAGACTCAGCCTGTTGTTGTGCCTCCTGGTCAGGCTCAGGCCGCACCTAAGAAGGATTCATCTTTCTCTGACTCAAAGGCTTATGTTGCTTTGCTTGCAGTTTTGAGCCTTTTGATTGCCATTGTCATTATTGGCTTGGTAGTCTTGCTTGTTAGAAAGAAGAATTAATTT